>JAYVHC010000094.1:0-3382 GCA_043771575.1 Planctomycetia bacterium | reverse complement strand
CTGGGTTTGTAAAAACCCGGACGAACGCGCGAACAACTCTGATGCATCCGGTTTCTCACGAAACCAGCTACCCGCCGAGCGTCGCAAGAACCTAGTGCGAAACTGATCAGCCAGCGAATCGTACTGCATCCGTCGCGCGAACCCACCGCGTTCCAATTTGAATGTCTTTACGTCAACGGTGGAGACGGGGAGACACGAATTCCGACAGAATCCCTGCGGTGGCTTCTGTCAAAGCGCTCGCTTACTTAAAGTAGAACTGCTTGCTGATCGATGTGGATTTGCGCATCGGCTTTTCGGACCCCACCATGGGAGCGCTACTTCCTACGCGTATTTGCGGTCAACGTGCGCACAAATCTTATATCGCAAATTCGCCCATAACGGTGCTTTGTTGAAACGCAATCACCATTGACGATCGGTTTTGCTATGCCAGAAATCCAACTGCTTGTTTACATTGTCTATGCCCGACTCTGGGGACCGACCATCGGTCAGCGTCTGTAGATTCCCACTGGGAGGATTTGTTAACTGGGCATCGACAACTGGCGTTTCCACGTGCAGGCTGCAACCTTTGACTGGGCAAGTAACTATCAGGTACGTTTCCATCAATGACATGTTTGCACTCCAGTGATTCCAAATAATCGCGACTCGGAATCAACCACTCGCAAACGACGTACCAAAGCGGAAACTTAACCATGGAGTTACTTTTGAGTCGAATTTTACGCTTGCAAAAGCAATACTCGGTCAAAAACTTCTCGTTAGGTGCAATTCCTGACCGCCCAGCGAACTACAGTTGTCGCTATCTCAAAAGTAGCTTTCGCTCGTTTCTAATGCTGGCCAGAAAGCGCGAACTGTGTCGCTATTCCTCAACGATCAGCGTTCCATTCATGACCATCCAGTGCCCTGGAAAGGTACAAAGATACGGGTAGCGCCCAGGCTTGTTGGGAACCCGGAATTGGATGGTGGTGTCCTGCTTACCATCGACAATATCTGTAAAACAAATGACGTCACTCGATTGCGGAACATAGTGACGAATGAGCGCTTCGGGGTCCGCGACCAGTTTGTTGGCTTCGGCTCCGATGGCTTGAAGTGTACCGGGCTGGATTAACACCCAGTTATGAGGCACGACATCGGGGTTCGTGAAAGTCAGCTTGATCGCTTCGCCAGCTTTCGCCTGAAACTCGCGTGTGTCATAAGTTAGATTCTGACCAGCCGCTATCTCGACTTCGCGAGCCCCTTCAATCGGCTTACGCCAAGGATTGGGAACACGCTTGGTCGCCATGGCCATGTCTTGATCGAGCGGATGAGCTTGGGCTTTGGTACTCACAGGCATCGGCCCTTCAAAATCAGTTCGCGGTTCATCCAACTGATTGCAGGTGGCAAACATATCGACTCGATGCGCCGAGTCTACTGCAACTTGCAAGTGCAACTGATTGCATGGCATCAACTCAGGGATTTCTAAGAACAAGGTCCGGCCGTCATCCAACACATGGCTCGAAGAAATCTGCAGTCGGTCGTGTCCTCGGGCACCGTAATGCAACGTCGAATACTCCGCTGACCCGTAAGCTGCGCTATAGCGATAGTTCCAGGCTTGCGCGAAGTGTTGCTCAGCTTGTTGTACAAAGCTCTTGTCTAACTGCGTCGGAAATCGAATTGCAATGCCATTGGAGTGAACATGAAAACCGATAGGCAACAGAACTGGATCGTCCGTGTATCGCACTCGTTGAAAGCAACCTTGATCGGTCGAATAATTACCCCAGCCGTTCATGCCGGACACATAGAATTGCCCGTCAGCGGGTGAAAAACGCCCCCGATGCGCGCCTGAAGAAAACTCGCCCGGTAACTGCACCACCGCGCCTTGCAGTTGTTCGCCGACTCGATCGCGCAGCAGCAAGAAATGCGATCCCGTACCGAATGAAAGATGGACCATGTTGCCCTTAAGCGGTCCCCAGCGATCGCTGTCAATATACGCTTGACCACCTGCCGAGTTGTCCAAACCTCGCGGCAAATAAACCAACGGTAATTCGGGACGCGTTATTGGCTGATGAGAGAAATTTGCTCCGCGATAGCCATAAAAAGGTGTACTCGTGTTCTTCGAATCCACAGCGCAAATCATCGAGGCTGGGGTCCACTCGCCTTCGGAACAAGGCAGCGTTGCCACTCCGTCTGGGTACATCCCCAAGCCGTCCGAATTTCGAAATCCCTCGGCTATCACTTCGGCTTTCGCACCATCGCGACTGATTCGAACTAAACCTTGATTGCCAGAAGCGAAATAGAACCCCCCTGCCCTATCGCGTTCCAACCCACAAATGTAATCGTGCCCTGATGGCGACGTTGCAAACGCATTCGAATAACATTCATAGAAATCCGCTTCGCCGTCGCCATTCAAGTCGTGCAAGCGTGTCAATTGATCGCGACATTGAACAAAGATCCCATCACTGTCAATCTTCACTCCCAAAGCATGATGCAAACCAGTTGCAAAACGTCGCCAGGTTGCCTTCTTACCGTTCAGACCCGACACATGCCACACATCGCCTTGCATGGTCGCAACCAGCGCCGCTCCGTCGGGAAAGAAGTCATGACCACCAATGTACATGGGTGCTTTCCAGGGATTTTTCATCGGCAATTCGATCGTATCGATCGCATACGGTCGCTGATCGCCCAGCACAATTTCAGTCTCGATCGTATCACTTGACTGCGCGGGCGCGATCTTGATTTGCGATCGCATTGAATGCTTTTCAAGCGAAGCGATCCTTCGCACAAACTTTCCATTTTCAACCCACGGTGAATCGAGATACTCAGTCTCTCCAATGCGATAGGCAAACACCGTTCGGCGGCCGACGCGGTAGAACCCCTGATACTTAAACGGCTCGGTTGGCTTCGTGATTTCCGGCTTGGCTAACATGGGGCCATCGGGTGTAAGTCCGTTCACAAATCCGTGACGCACGCTCGAGAGCTTGATGAATTTTCCCTGCCAGACTGCTGGGTAAGTTAAAGTATCGGGATCGAAACATGCGAACAACTCGTTGTTGTCACCCAACTGCAAACAAACTCCGCGAGCGACCGTCAATCCGTTAGGCCCTGTGAACACGCCGCTTTGCACGCTGCCCAAAATCGTCTGATTCCATTCGTCGCTCGCCCAAGTCGGTTCGGCTTGAATGCCCCAGTGCCCATGCGATCCGCCGTCGAGTCCCGGGAACTCCATCAATAAGCGCTGGTCGCGATCGTGGGTTCGAAAGTGATTGGCTTGCTTCGTATAAAAATCGTACAGCCGCTCGCGATTGATCGGTGCCTGCCAATTCGGCCACGCCTTTTCGTTTAACGGCTTGCGGTCGAATGCGAACGTTGCAGGATCGTGGGCCTGTGCGTGCTGCAGCACCGATTCAGC
>JAYVHC010000093.1:0-4219 GCA_043771575.1 Planctomycetia bacterium | reverse complement strand
TGCTGCTTCGCTTCATGGATGTGGTCAACGGCAGCGGTCCGGCCTGGGGCTATCGAGCGTGGGCCATGGTAGGAGTCGATTTCGGTTCGGGGGATGGAGTCAACAATTGGGCGCATCCCGCTCAGTTGGTACCCCCAAAGTTTGGGAGGCTAGGAAGTTGGGGGAGACCTGGAAGCCACCATCCGGGTGGCCGCAACGCAGTTTTTGCAGACGGATCCACCCGCTTTTTTAGCGAAACTACTTACAGAAATGTCGCACGCAATATCGTCACGATTGCCGATGGCGTAACGATCCCCGTTGAATGACGTCGGTTGCAAGAGCAAGTTGAAGCGAATAGGATTGATTGGACCGTGGAGAATCCCCAACGAAGACTCAGGGACGTGCCACCCGTGCCACCCTAAAAGTCCAATTCATCGTCACTGGTTTTCTTCAGGAGAACGACAATGTATAGCCGTTCGGCGACCCACATTACCCCTGTCTTATCTATTTTTCTGGCAATTCTATTACAAATTCATTGTATTCATGCATTTGACGAATTTGGCGACATCAAGACGATTTCGCGACTTCCCGAGAGCCAAAGCGAAATTGAGCGACTCTTCGCTCGAACCGGCTCGGATGCCTGTGAGCTACTTCCCAAAGGAGAGCCGATTGAGATCAACGGATTCTTGTCTTCGTTAACAACCCGTGATCGGTTGAGTTCGAAGGAGCGTTCTCTGCCTTCAGGACGTCGGAGCTTATTTACCGTCGGACTGCAATTTGAAAGCGCCGATAGGGCCGCTTTGCCCGCGCTCAGTGGCGCTAAGATTGCGAGTTACATTGACGAGAAATTTGTTGCGATTCAGTGTCGTGTCCGAAAAGATTATTTGGACCGCAAGCTTTACTATCATCATAGACCACTAGCTTTAACATCTCACTACACGGGCTCGAAGATTACCGACGCGTTTGAACCGGTCGTTTCCCATTCCGTAAAAGATTTTCATGGGATTGGACTCTTCGTGAAGGAACCGGGCGTCCTTAAAGCGGAAAAACTGCGCACTATGGTGATGATTTTCAAGAATCGCATGCTGCGCGGTGGAAGCAGCAGGCCCATTGAGCAATTTGAATTTGCGTTCGTACGGGGAAGGGATGGTAAAACTCCTGATGCTCTCCAGCAGCACGTATTTGTCACCAGTAACAATCGAGAACAACTCAATTACCTACGGCCGTTCGCTCTTCCTCGGGCTCAAAACGGCTGCGGAATTCTGGGGCGAATTGCGATTACCAAATACGACGATACAACCGGTCTTTATCCCGTCATTTGCGCGACGCGGAGCTTCAAGCTAAACTCAGGTTGGTCGATGCCGATGGGCCGCATCCGTGCGTACTGTTCCCAGCAGAAGCTAGCGGGGGGCATTGCAAACAACTTGGATACCGTTTTGGACGCGGCGATAGACGGAAAGCTCGTCGTGCAGCCACTTGAGGAGTAGCCCCCAACTCTCGCCCGGCATTGGCGGCTCCAGCTTGTGGTAAACCTTTTTGTAAAAACCCAGAATTGAACCGCATTTCAGGTGGTCTTGTCACTAGTGGCTGATCTCTATCCGCTGCGGGCAAGGAAGGGGCGCAAGCGCTCCATTCCCTGGATCGCACGCCGTTTTTTGCGGTTCTCGTGACTGCAGATTGACCTCATGAGCTAATCCAATTTTCTTCGCCGATAATTCGGTAGAACTGTCGTAGTAAGTCCACTTAGCGGTAAAATCAGAACTACTTGTCGTAGCGAGTTTCCTATCCTGTACGCTTTAACACCCGCTCTGTTGACACTAAATCGCAGCAAGATCAGACTCGAACCCAGTGCTCCCAGAAGACTAGTTACAGTTTTGAGCGACAACTCCTCAATCGCGAATGACACGGAATTTCTAGCATGCAAAAAACCGCCCCGGAAAATCAGCACGTCAGGCAGACTGACGATGCCGCCTTGAATCTCGTTTCAATTCTATTCCGGAATAAGGGTTTGCTAGTAATGTCCGCGTTTAGTGGAATAGCGCTCGGTGTGTGCTACTTTTTGTTTCTACCACCTAAGTTTGAGTCGCGTGCTGAACTATTACTGATGAGGAATGATTCTGGTTCGATTGCGTCCGGAAACACTGGCAGCGAAAGCACCGTTTCGAGTGATCTCCTGGCAACCCATCTTAAACTGATTCAAAGTAATCGCATTGTTTCGAAAGCCCTAGAAGAAGGCGGGCGTCTGAAGTTGCCAATCCGATCGCCACAAGCACCCGAAGATCAAGCATTTGGTGTCGAGGAAGGTAGTCCCCTGAATGTGTCCCCTCTATTGCCAGATGCAATCAGGGATCCATCGCCAAGTAATGCCGGGACCGTTCTGTCGGATGTGCAGCCCCAATTCGCGGAAGCGATCGCAGATCAATCGCCGCAATCGCCGGGGATGGAAGCAGCCGCTTTCCCGGATGTAACAGCCCTTGTGTCTGAATCGATCGAAGATCAATCGCCAGTGATCGAGGTAGGCTCGCTCCTGAGTTTGCCATCATTATCGCCAGAAGCGATCGGTGACCAATCGCCTGTTAAATACGTGATCAACAATTTGTATGTTACTAGCGGCGGAGGGGCGAAAGCGCGTGGCGCCAATGTCCTAAGTATAGCCTTCCGCCACACATCGGCAGAAGATGCGAAAAAAGTAGTAGAAGCTCTGCTAGCGCAGTATCAACAGTTTGTGAAGGAGAAGTTTCAGGACAGCAATAGCGAAGCCGCAAATCTCATTGGCAAAGCTCGCGTCGAATTAGAAAAAGAAATTGCATTGTTGTATAAAAACTATCAGCAATTTCGTGAGCAATCACCTTTGCTCACTGGTGGAGAAGGGGGAACGGATATTTACACCGCTCGTTATGAGACCTTGGCTGCGGAGCTATCCAACCTGGCAGTGAAAATAGATGACACCAAATCGCGTCTCGAGTTGGTTAATATTGGAACCGAGGCCGCCGCCCAGAATGGTTCAACGAATTTAGAGAAATTGGCATTAATCGATGAAGCCAACGTGCAGCGTCTGGGGGTGCTTGTCGCTGTGGAACACGGCCAGGCTGATACTGCCATTTTTCAAGCGTTGCAACCAGAACGAGCTGCGGGTGCACAAGTCGAATATACATCATTGCTCAGCATGCGTGGAAAGCTTAAACAACTCACTGATGATTACGGAGCGCAACATCCTGAGGTGCGTGCACTCAAGCAGCAGATTGCAGAAATGAGTACTTTCATTGGGGACCGCGCGAAGAACCTTGTCGTTAATGACAATTCAATTGAATTGACTACCGACGATATCATGCGGGCTTATGTGCATATGCTGCAAAACGATATTGCATCGCTAGGAAGACGGTTTACCGATGTCGAGAAGCAGATGAAAGCAGCAGAAATTGAAGCCAAGGAACTGGTAGCTTTGCAACTGACCGATGAAACCATGACGCGCGAAATTTCTCGGCGTGAGGAATTGTACGCCTCGGCGATTGATCGTCTACGAGAGATTAATATGGCCAAAGATTCTACGGCACTGGTACAGGAGATTATTGCGGAACCGATTCTTGGCGAAAAAGTTGAGCCCACCTTGCTGCTGGCTGCAGCCATTTCGCTGCTTACATCATTCACACTGGGTGGATTCGGAATCTTAATTTCTGAAATGCGTGACAAAAGTATCCGGAATTCCGAAGAGCTGGAGTTGGTACTTGGAACACGTGTACTGGGCAATATTTCTAACTTTTCAAACGACTCCGAAGTTAGTGGAAATGTAAGAAAGCTTCGTCGCTCGATGCCTAATGTATCCCCTTACATCGTTGCCTGGCATATGCCAAGGTCCAAGCACAGCGAAGCATTCATGGCGGTTCGTACTCAACTGGCGTTTGCTTTGGGTGGTGAACACAAGGTCTTTGCGGTCACAAGTGCGTGCAAGGGGGCCGGCAAATCGACGATGGTCTCGAATATCGCAGTTTCCATGGCTAATAATCGGCAAAGTGTTTTGCTTGTCGACTGCGACATGCGACTGCCGACGATTCACTCGAATTTCGGGATTGAGAATCAACACGGCCTGGTGGATGTGATACTCGGTGAGAAAGAGCTCGTGGATGTGGCCGTTCCTGGGCCAGTACCAGGTTTAACTCTGTTGCCGACGGGCGCACTTCCCCAGAATCCCGCAGAGCTGCTCTCGAGCCCCATGTTCAAGCAGTTCCTGGAGAGTGTCCGC
>JAYVHC010000092.1:0-8676 GCA_043771575.1 Planctomycetia bacterium | reverse complement strand
TGACGATCGCTGAGAAAGGGGACTCTGGATGCTCGTTCAACTCTTGCCACGCCTCTTTCTGAAATTCATCTCGTAGCCCGCCCTCAGATTCGCGCCACTTGAACGGATAAGGACTATAGAGTCGCGTACGCGCACCACTGCCAGACTCCTCGATTTGTTTGCCAATCAAAATGGTTAAAGTAGCTGGCAAGGGAATGGAATGATCATTCTTTTTGTAGTCGTAGGTGACGTCAATTCCGTGTTCGGAAGCCACCTTGACCACGTCCTCTGTGTAGACCGTGCGAATACTGGCCAACGCATTGATCAGACACTTGGCTGACGCGACCGCAGCCGACTCAATCAACTTGTCCATCAGTCTTGTTCGCTGCCACTGGATCAGCAAAATGGCGATCAAGAAAAACGCTACGAACAGGCTGACGACTCCGCTCGAACCGAGTCGCCTGCGAAGTGATAAGGTGGTGACAATGTGATCCGATGCATCTTGGGAGTTGTTGGTTTTTTTCATGCGTCCAAGCCACTTGCATTATTATCTGATTCTTCGTCAATTGCAGTATATCAAACGCATGGCTCGGAAGCACCAAGCATCGTGCGATAAATATGTGGCATAGGCAGGCAGCGCTTCCAACCGGAGAATAGGATCGGCAAGGTCAATACGGGCTGGAAGCGCTGCCAGCCTATACCACGCCAAGATGACATCCCGTTGATCTGTGTGAAAAAGCACTGACTAGTGCTTATCCGCAGGTGTACTCTGGCGCTGGCGAATGTAATCGAGCAAATTTTCAACGGTGTCGACGGACATCATGTCATCCACGGTGATGCCATACATCTTTTCGAGGTCAAACGTCAACTCCGCCATACTGACCGAATCGACGCCGAGCATCGCCTAGCTGTCGTCCAGACTCGGACGAATCCCAAATTTGTGTTGAAGATAGTTGATCAATGAATCTTCGAGCGAATCCACCAGCTGTACCTCTTTCAAAAACACGATAGCCATCTTAGCGGAAGTTGAAATCCCGTACGACTTGCAGCTTTACGTTCGACACCACTGCGGGTCGTCTTTGTGACAAAGCACTAGTGATCCACGGTGGATTTCAAGTTGGCATATTGTAACGATTTTTCGCCACTTGGCTGCGCTGTTTTGGTTAGGTTTGCTCTGCCAATTCGAATCACAAAAAACCACATGAGTAGGACCACCGAGACGATGGCCGCCAATTCTACATAGCCTTCGCGTTGTAGACGGGTTCCCAGTTGCGTGACAGGTGCTTCGACAAAACTGGTACGTTCTTGAACCAGAACCCACAAATCGCTCGGACGTTCTTCTGCCGGGGTACTGGAATCGCTCGGTAAGCGAACCTTTTGAATCGCCGCCACCCAATTGCCAGCAAAGTTCTCACCTACGGGGAAATCCGCGGCAGGGTCTGCGTAATTCACCAAGCCAGTTTCTTGAAGCTGCGACAATTGCTGGCCATCGATCTGCGGCACCGTTTCCATAACCTTGGTTTCTTTAAATCGCAACTCCAGCGCTTTCAGGACCGGATGTTGTAACAGTGTTCCACGTTGCGCCCCATCGCGTCCATCGACCAAGACGGCAAAACGCGATTGGACCTCATACGGTTCCGTTGTGCCCAGCAAATCGAAATCACCGAGGTTTATGGTCAACACCAACACGCCAATGGGTTGGACTTTAGCATGCTCTTCTCACTTTCGTCTTTGGGGCTTTCGTCTTCGGATATATCGGGCCAGATGGGCGCGCTGATGGCAACTTTCCATTTGCCCGTCGAAGTACTTCGGAAGGACGAAGACAGGTGTGTGTGTTTGGTGGCTGAATATGCTGGCGTCGATCGACCTGCCGGCCCATCCTCGCGCTCGCCATTAAAGTAACTGCGATAGGCGAAGTTGCGGCCGACTGGGCTTTGCGAAAACTTCTCTTGTGGGTCGCTGAATGCGATAGCTAGGTTCGTTCCTCGCGAGTCGGTGACGAACAAACTATTGAAGGAAGCCGCACTGCCACCGCGACGCTTTAGCCTAGCGATTCGTTGGGCAAGGTATGTTTCCAGGTCTTTGAAGGCAGTCTTTTGCGTCAACGCCTCCACGCGTTCCGGCTGGTTGTCTCCCTTGGCAATTGAAATTAGCTGCGGTGCCACAGCGGCAGTCAATGCCAATAAATTGTCGCGCAAGTCGGAGCGGCTAGCTTCATCCTCGACCGTGCGAAACAGCTTGTCAATTTCACTTTCCAGGGTGCGCGCAGCGAACATTGCGGCAAATTGGTTGCTCTTCAACGACCACTCGTGTACAGCGGCCAGCGAGTCTTGCTTGGCGACGCCGGTGCTACGCATCGAAAACATCATCACCAACACCGACAGCAAGATCGGGGCCACAATACCCAACAAATAAAGCGGTCGCTTAAGTTTTGTTGAATCACGGCGCTGCAGCGATTGAATTACCTGCTGGACGTTGCTGAATCGATCCTCTGGGCGTTTTGCAAGGCACTGATCTACAATTTGACAAAGCTGTTTATCTGCACCGCGTCGTCGATAATGCAGCTTCGGTGGAGGACTGTCATTGATCGAATCGCGGTATCGCTTCAGTCGCTCGGGCAACGACCCGGCGGTATCCAATTGCTCGACCATTTCAGGCGAACGATAGGGCGGACTGCCCACAATCATGGTGTAAAGAATCGCGCCGAGCGCATACACGTCCCATTTGGAATCGACTGACGCGGTCAAGTCTGCCTGCTCAGGCGCCATGTAGAATAATGTTCCCAGCGAAGGCGACTGCTCATGGGACATGCGACTTTGTCCAAAGTCCGCCAGACGCGGCCGCCAGTCATGGTCCAGCAACACATTGGCTGGCTTTAGATCGCAGTGCAGTACTCCTTTTCCGTGCGCATAGTTCAAGCCTTCAGCAATCTCGCGAAACAGAGCCACCGACTCAGCGATTCCCAGCGCGCCGCGAGCCCGCACCAGATCCTCGATCGAACCGTTCTCAAGAAACTCCATGACATAGTAAGGCGGTTCCGCTTCCCAGCCAACGCCCAGAACTTGCACGATATGTCGTCCGGTCGACATGTTGACCAAGTGCTTGACTTCGCGGCTGAGCAGCGACCAATTCACGCCGCTTCGGTGCAGGTAGAATTTCACCGCAACTTGCCGCCCGGTGTTCAAATCGCGGCCCAACCAAACTTGGCCGAACGCCCCTTGTCCAAGCAACCGTTCAATGCCATATCCAGGCACCTCAGCCGGTGGGACCGTCAATTGAAGGCTAAGCTGCTCGGCTTGCTGTAATTCACCGAGCGTCTGTTGCTGTGTGTAGTCAGAACTCATGCGTGCCGGGTACCATCTAGCCTTGGTTAAAATGGGGTCGCTTCATTTTGGCTTGCCTAGAATTCTAACCTCATTTCGAAAAACAAAAGTACCCAGCGTCGCACTTGTACCTAGTTTCCGTATCAGATTGCGAAATGCTGTTCCAAGGACACGTGGCAAGGACTGCTTGTCGGTGTATCCTACAATGGGTGGCTGGGTGCATTTTACTTCGGCCTGCGTCGTTCGGGAATTGTCTGTATTAAAACGCTTAGCAGCCTTATACACTCACCTACTTCGATTCGCTGGCGATGCCAGTGCCACACAGCAACACAAGAGAACCGAGCCTTGCGAACTTCCTGTTGGCTGACATTAATTCTTAGCGGGCTGATCGTTTCGCGGCAAGCGTTAGCGCAACTCCCCGACGCTTCAACTGAGCCTCAGCCCGCAATCGCTGATTTGAAACTCGGTGATTTCGTGCCGGTTCCTCGTCTCAAGGTCCCGGTCACCGATTTAAAGCATGCGAAGTTTCCAGTCGTGGACATCCATTCGCACTTCCGTGTCAAAATGCGTCACGATCCGCAGCAGTTGGACGAGTTTGTCAAGCTGATGGATCGGCAACAGATAGCCGTCAGCGTCAGTCTTGATGGCCTGCTCGGTCCGACACTCGACGAACATATGCAGTTCCTTTGGACCAGGTATCGTGACCGCTTTGCAATTTTCGCAAATATCGATTGGCAAGGCGATGGCGAGGCGAACAATCACGCCACTTGGGCCTGCCACAAATCAGATTTTGGGCATCGAACCGCGCTGGCGCTCGAGGACGCTCGACAGCGTGGCGTAAGTGGCTTGAAGTTGTTCAAGTTGTTCGGACTAAGTTATCGCAATCCGGATGGCAGTTTGATAGCTATTGACGATCCGCGTTTCGATCCGATATGGGAAGCCTGCGGCCGACTTGGATTGCCAGTCATTATGCACACAGCCGATCCGAGCGCGTTTTTTGAGCCCATCACACCCGAAAATGAACGTTATGAGGAACTGTCGCGCCACCCCGATTGGCATTTTCCGTCCGACAAGTTCCCACCGCGCGCCGCGCTTCACGCTGCCCGAAACGCCCTCTTCAAGCGCCACCCGAAAACCACTTTCATCGCCGCTCATCTGGGCAATGACGGCGAAGATCTGGTGGAAACCGCCAAGTTGCTTGACGACTATCCGAACGTCTACGTTGAGATCGCCTCGCGCATCAGTGAACTCGGTCGCCAACCTTATAGCGCTCGCGATTTCTTGATCCGTTTTCAAGACCGCATCCTATTCGGTACCGACGGGCCCTGGCCCGAGCCTCGATATCAATGCTATTGGCGTTTTCTAGAAACTCGCGATCAGTATTTTCCCTATTCAGAAAAACCGTTTCCACCACAAGGCTTATGGCGCATCTGCGGAGTCTATTTGCCCGACGAAGTGCTTACGAAGATTTATCAAACCAATGCCTGCCGCGTCGTCCCCGGCACCCGCGAAAGACTCGACAAGTGGATTAGAATCAACCGATGACCAGCCGACCGCACCGTCGAACTATTCCGCTAGCGACCAATTGGCAACTTCGAGACGGTTTGGCAGACTGCTGGGTGATTCGGAGAGTTAGGCGATGGCCGGTGGAGTCGGTAAATCAAGGTAACTTGATCGCCACCGTCAATGTTGTATTGTCGCCCGCGCTCGCAGCTACCGCTGCTTGATCGAACGTAGGCGGCCCGCGCTCTCCCATGGCGCCATTCGAGAACGCAAACGGTTCCAGCGGAATGCCAAAACGATTGCGACTCAGTTCGCCGTCCACGTTGATATCTTGATAAACTGCAATTGCAAAACGACCGGTGATTGTCAGCGTCGCCTCAAGCGTCGCTTGCGTAGCGGCGAGTTCGAGCGTTTGTGCGGTGCTGGCAGGATTGGGAAATTCATTTGCAGCTGTGTATACCGCAACTTTGACGGAACCTCGCTCTGGACGCACTCCGGTGATCACCAACCGGATTACAGGTTTTATTGACGTCACTGGCCGTTCAAACGCGACAGAAGAAGTTGAGGCAGGTGATGACACAGTCGAGCCAAGTGACGCTAAAGGCGTTGCTTGAATCTCGCGGGTGAAAGAGGTGTCGAGAAGTAGGGAACTAGTTGCAATAGCTCGCGAGGGACCTGCAAGGATCGAATCGACGGCTGGCGACGGAATTTGGTTGGCGTCAGGGGGTGGAGCTATCGACGTTGTACCTGTTGATGGAAGCGCCGATTCGTTGTCTAGAGAATTATGGATGGCAGAAACCCTCGGTCTTGTCATCGCAGAAACAGGGGCTGCGGTTGGCACGCTATTATTTGCCGACCATTGGGGAGGACGTAGCGACGATTTGCAAGCCGCGCCAACAAACAAGTAAACAGCCAGCAATGCATATACAGCCCAATTCGGATTGCAGGGCGAACGGAGGAATTGACTCAAGCGACACCCCAGCGTCGTGCCAGTAAGCTGGCCATTAGCCCGAACAACAACGATATTGCCAGCAAGATGAAAATCTCCAAGCGAATCTCACTGAGCGGTTGATCGTACCAGAACACTTTCTGAAATCCGTCCAAGGCCCAACCGTTGAAAGTGAATTTGCCCAATTGTTTCAACGTATCGCTCATGATGTAACGTGGTACCATGCTGCCACCGACGGCTGACATGGTCAACACCACGACGACCGAGACTCCGTGAAGTTGTTGACGGCTTTTGCAGAGTGATGCAAGAAGCAATGCAAAGCTTGCGCATGCGGCCGATGTAGCGAAAGCCATGGCCGCGAAACCTGTTAGATGCCCTATCAGATCGACCTGAAAAACCAGCTGACCCCAAGTGAACATCGCGAGCAACTGAGTGCACCCGAGACCCGTAATGTACAGCCATTTGCCGATCAGTAGATCATCCACTGTCAACCGACTGCTCAGCAATCGACCAAGCGTGCCGGCCTCTCGTTCTTCTAGTAGACTTGCGCCAGCGCCGTTAGCGGAGAACAGCAGGAACATCACGGCAATGCCAGCAGCAACCATCGCGACTTTGGGTTGACGCTTGTTACCTGCAAACGCATTAACGGATTTGAAAACTGAAGGCGCGGCGAATTCAGCTTGTTCTAGCTGCGTCGTCGTGGTCGATGTCGCAGAGGCAAACGTCACTGGAGACTTACTTTGCTTAGCCGCCACGAGACTCGTTTCTGCTAGCTGCATCGCAATCGATTCAGCTAGACTGGCTTGCACCAAACGGTGACCGATTGGGTTGCTACCTTCGTTGAATAGTTGAATGGAGAGCGTAGGTGCATCAGGATTCTGTGTGGTAAAGCCAGCCGGGATATGAACAACAACTTCCACTCCCTTGCGGGTAAGGAGTATTCGCGAGAGTTTCTCGATGGGCCATTCGGCTGAGGTCCGTCCGACACCTGTGACAACTTTGATCTCGGCGTGCGTACATGCGTCTCGAATAACGGCGATAGATTCGTGTGATTGGTCGTCGTCAACAAAGGCGACACGAACCCCAGAAACGCTCAGACCCATGCCGCGACTAAAAACTAGAGCGAAGATGCTAAAAAACAGCAGCGGAACTAGAAAGGCTAATGCCAGTTCGTTTTTGTTGTTCCATAGCCGCAGAATCGATATCTCGCACACGGTCCAGATCATTCGCGCAGTTCCTTGCCGGTTAATTGGAGGAACAACTGCTGCAATGTTGGTTCGCGCATATTTACTGTGGCAATCGAAATATTATTTGCGTTAAAGTGATTCAGTAATCGCGTTAAATGGCTGCTGGCACCAATAAAACCAATCGCCTCGAGGCCGTTTTCGCTCAAACGCAGAGGCGTCGGAACTTGGGTCTGCGGCAGCGTGAATCTTAAACTCAGTTCCTGCGCCGTTCCGATCGAGCGTTCGAGCAGCTCTTCAAAAGTTCCTGATTCGACAATGCGTCCACCGTCTATGATTGCCATTCGGTCACAGCGTGTTTGGGCTTCATCGAGCTGATGCGTAGTGAGTAAAATCGCCGTGCCAAGTTCTAAAAGTGAATCTAGCATCGTGTAGATCCGCTCGCGACTTTGTGGATCAATACCAACCGTCGGTTCGTCCAGCAATAGAATTTTTGGCTGATGCAAAACACTGCACGCGATGTTCAAACGTCGTTGCATGCCACCGGATAATGTGCTTACCAGCGCGCGGCTGCGCTGCTCTAACGCGGCCCACGAGAGCGCTTGCGCTATCCGTTGTTTCAGTCTTCCACCCGCCAGGCCGTGCAAGCGTCCGAAAACAGACAAATTCTGATAGACCGTCAGATCAGGATAGACTGCAAGCTCTTGCGGTACGATCCCCACACTATCGGACAGTCTGCCTTCACAGGCAATCTGAATTTGCCCTCGATCGAGCTTCTGCCGTCCAGCGATGCAGTTGATAATCGTTGTCTTTCCAGCACCGTTGGGTCCTAACAAGCCAAGCAACTCACCGCAAAACAATTCAAACGACAATCCCGCCAGCGCAGGCAAATCACCATAGGCTAGATGCGCGTCATCGATTCGAATCAAGGCTTGCGGGAATTGCAGCATGGTGTGGATGGAAAAAGCGGTTACTGCCTACGTGTCACCGTCCTGACGTATAGGATTTTCACCTTTTTGATGCAACCTCGAGTCAGGCCCCGCAATCCCATTGCATGCAATGTGCAATTTGGCAATTCAGGTTTTCAGTGCCGACGAAAACACACTCAATCTAAGAACACGCCAAAGAAATTGGGGCGGCTAAATGCCAGCCCAAGGACGTTTGTCCTGGTAGCCTTATTTGCCGATCACTCGGTCACATCACCGTTGGCCGGACGAATCGATTCAAAATATTTGCGAACCGTTTCACGGTGGCCGAGAGGAAGCGGTTCGCTATCGATCACCTCTTCCATCTGCTTACGGAACTCTGCGTACTTAGCCTGATAGCTTCGGGCAGCGTCTTGATCACCTTCAGGCGATTGAGTCGTCTCGTGCTCGGAATCACCTTCGCCTTGCACGCCCGTAAGATTCTCTTCGTGGCGCTTAGAGTCCAACTTGGTGGCTTCTGCACCAAGCGGCTTGTTCGACGCAGCTTTGCCAATCTTGTTCGAATCTTGCATACTCTTTCTAAGTGCACCGCCTGCAGCATTATACTGTGCTAGATATTGGCTCTTACACTCTGCCAAACGATTCAA
Organism: Planctomycetia bacterium; assembly: GCA_043771575.1. Classification (GTDB taxonomy): domain Bacteria; phylum Planctomycetota; class Planctomycetia; order Pirellulales; family Pirellulaceae; genus Aureliella. The sequence goes on along the minus strand of JAYVHC010000092.1, from coordinate 165 downwards.
TTGGCAGCTCAAGGAATGGTTAATCGATTTTTTCAAGCCCTGTTGCTTGCAGACGCTGGCGGCATTGAGTGCGCCATCCTTAAATTGCGCTTCGTTTTCCTGCTCAAGCCCTTCCTGCATCTTCTGAGCGCTCTCAGACAACTCGCCTTGCTTGCCCTCGCCCAA
>JAYVHC010000091.1:0-5560 GCA_043771575.1 Planctomycetia bacterium | reverse complement strand
ATGCGCTTGCGTTGCAAAGGGCTTACGCCACAGTTCCTTGCCGGAGACCAAATCGTAAGCGAGTGCGTAGCGCTGGCTCTCAGCCTCTGCGCTCATGATAAACACCGTCTTGCCTACAACAATCGGTGAGCCGTTCCCTTTCCCCGGTAGTTCGATCTTCCAAGCCACATCGGACTCAGCCCAGGGCAGCGGAACGTTGCATTGTTCAATGACGCCCTGTCCGTTTTCGCCGCGAAATCGATTCCAGTCCGCATTTACTTGGGTGCTTGGCCAGCTCGCAACCGCGAAAAATCCGGTAATGGTTAGGATCCGTGACATCACTGTTACAAATTGCATAGTTGGACTTCAGAAGTTGAAAATGGTGCGGAAGATTGGAGGTTTCATCGCAAGCCCGAGGCTGGCGGATATTATGGACCAGAGCCGACATAGTTTTCCAGCATTTCCCATTGGAAATATGGAAAAAACAAACGTTAGGGAACGTCAAGCTTAATATATAGGGTTAAATGCCCACGCGGTTAATCGATGGATCGCATTGTAACTGAGGAAGAAATGTGCTGGCGATCACAGAGAAGTGTCAGATTTTATGCGCGCCGCCCATTGAGCACAGTTGAACCACGCCCTTCAAGGCTCGCATTACTCGCCTTCTTAGCGCGTGCCACCCTGCATTCGCAAGCTGGAAGCGCTGGAAGCTTACGCCACGGAAATGCATCGTTTGGTGGACGCTGGTGGTGACGTCAAGGGGTCGATAGGATTAAGCGATCTGCGATCGCTCGGATTTCCCGAGCTGCACGAGTTCACTGAGTTTTTTTAGTTGAAGTACGCCGCAAAATGGAATCCAAAATTCAACCGATACTGTGTTGCGTTGGCGCCGCAGTGGCGGGTCGGCCAACTCAATTCTTGATGGAGCGCGCGTTCGAAGCCTCGCATTGCGATTGGCGTGTGATCACAGTTGAAGTTCAGCTGGAGAACTTTCAAACCGCTCTCGAGGGGATGCGGGTAATGGAATTTACGGCACTTAGATTTTTTCCAGAGTTTCAGCCACTAGCCGCTTCACTGATGGTCGAACAGCCGCACGCCACGGTTAGCGCAGTCACCTCCGCGATGCGCCAAAGCAGCCCAATGGCTCAGCAGCACTGGGCCTGTTGGGACAATCAGGGCTTCGGAATGCTTGATTTGATTGCAACTGCAGCACCGGCGTCGAGCACACTTCTGTGGCTCCATGGTCAATCGAGATTGACACACAGCCTGTTTGAAGCGATGCAGGTCTCACACTACTCGCCCAGTCAACTACTGTGGAGTGAAGCGACGATGGCATCGGAAACCGCCGTTGCTGCTAGGCAATCTCCGCCAGTTATCACGCCCTTGCGCGAAGTTCAGCAAACGCTCAAGGATGCCTTGTCTCAACAGAATTCACTGACGAATGTGGTCATTGTCGGCGAGTCACTGGCGGATCAGTTGCCGGTGCTCTGTCAACTGGAAGCGGCAGGTGAGATCCACTTGCTATTGGCGACCAATCAACTCCTAACTCGGCAACAGGTCAATCATGCCTGGGCAAGCGGAAGAGCGACGATCTTGACCGAGAACGACCAGCTCATCGCGGCGGAAGCGTACGATTTTCGGCGTTGGACTGGTCAGCCAGCTGATATGGATTTATTGCGTGACGCCTACGATGAGTACGCCGATTTCTGATTAGCGGCCTTCGATTTGGTCCACAAATTGTCGCCGGTTCAAGAAAATGAGAATGCAAATCGGGAAGATAACACCGAAACAGACACTAAACACTCCGCCGAGTACTCCACTCACCGCACCGCCGATCTTATCGGGTGAGGCACCCCGGCTGTTGGCTTCGTTGATGGCGGGGATGACCGTAAAAACAATATTGATGGTTACTCCCACGACAAGCAAAATCAGGTAAGCGATTGCGTAAAAATTGGCCAGTTTGCGGCCCCAGGGCTTAAACTTCAGCAAACCGATTCCGCTGATGATAATGACCACCGACAGGATCGTACCCAACACCATCTGCATGGATAAGAGACCAAAGAAGACGGGGTCATCAAACTGCTGCAGATTCATTTGGGCTTTCATTTTTGCGTCAAAGACACCGCTGTAAAGGAAGGCGAATCCCCCGACGCTAGCCACGCTTCCGCAAACACCGAGTATTCCGAAAACGAGGTTGAGTATTCCGAAAACGGTGGCAATCGCTGGTCGCTGCCCGGGTAGCAGCGTGTTCCGTTGAGCCGAAGCTTGCGGTTGATACGGATTGAAACCGTCTGACATAATAAAGACCCGCGAGAATGGAAGGTTGCGTTTGACGCCTGCATACGCCGCAGCAAGATTACTGCCTGCAGTCAGGCCTACAAGCAGTCAGGCCTACAATCAGAATAGTGCAATAGACCGACGATTGCCAGCGCGGCAGACTAGCTACTGAGCCGTGAGGCTGCCACTGAGTAGCATACCGCGCAGCTCGACTTCGGACTTTCTTACGGTAGCCAGTGCATCAAGATAGGCCAGCTTGTTTTGGGTGTAAGTTCGCTGAACGGTGAGCAGGGCGACGAAGTTGATTTCGCCAGCCTCGTAGGTTTGGCGAGTGAGATCAAGCGTCTGTTGTACGCGCGGCAGGATTTGCTCCTTAAGGTAGTTGGCCTGCGAATGGGCCCGGTTGTACTGCTCCATGACGATCGCGAGCTCTTGTTTAATGCGCAGTTGAACTTGCGCGAGCATTTGTTCGGCGGCGATTAATTCTTGCCGCGCTGATTGAATATTGCCTTCATTCTTGTTCCAAAGTGGCAGCGGCACGGATACTGCCAGACCAGCATCCGGCTTGCCACCAATCCCATTGTCGACAAAGTTGTAGAGACCTTGCACGGACATGTTCGGTCGCGGCTCAACAATCTGCCTCTGTAAGTAGCTGCGAGCTTGGTAGATTCTCGCGTTGGCCGCCAATACGTCCGGGCTTTGCGAGCAGAACCAGGCGAGCGTTTGTTCGAATTCAAAAGTCTCGGTGGGAGCGAAAAAGTCACCGGCCAATGGTTGCATGGCAATCGGCTGACCAACCACTGCCGACAATTGCGACCACGCGGCCTGCAGCGTGTACTGGGCGTTGGCTAATTGCAATTCCGCTTGCTGTTTCTCGACTTCAGCTTGGAGCAAGTCTGTTTTTGCGACTTCTTCTGCGTCGAGCAATATCTTCGCAATATCGACCGCTTTTTGCGCGATCGCTTTCAACTCTTCGAGAACGCGAATCTGCTGTTGCGCGTAAAGGACTCGATAGTAGGCGTTGCGGGCATCTGTGAGAACGCGTTGTTGTTGGGCCGCCAAGCGTTGTTCGGCTTGCGCGATTTCCTGCGACGCCACCGAGCGATCGAGTTGCCGCTTTTCGCGGCGCACAAAGTCCTGGTTGAACATCGCGCCGTGCTGTTCGGCTTGCCCCTTACTGCCAATCTGCTGACCTTGGTAACCTACACTGGGGTTCGGCATTCTGCCCGCCTGGAACGCTCTCCCGCGCGCGGAAGCCACTAGGGCGGAATAGCGCAGAATTGTCGGGTTGTACTGGCAGGCCAATTGTTCAACGTCCGCCAGTCCTAGACCAGGGGATGCAGGTAAGGCGTCGACCAACGGGGCAGGCTCAACCTTCTGTTGATTCTCGACGGACCCAATTTCATGGTCTTTTTGCTTTGACTCCCCTGCAAACGGTGCTTTCTCAGAATTCTCCGTTCGGAGCACGTAAATGCTCTCATTTGGCAAACGCAGTGTCGACGCCATCGACACCTGCTGTGCCGCCGCGTTTGAGCACGCTTGAAATGCAATCATTGACGGAACTGCAATTCTCGTGACCAGCATGATTAAAAGCGGTAAGCATTGATTCATGATTTTGACTGGTCGCAGTGCCGTTGAATTAGGAGAAAATGGCTGTTTCGTTACCATCGGCATAATCCTGCCGTCCTTCGATTCCAATCGTTTTCCTCGAAAGTTCTTACCCGGACGGAATAACCGAATCCCAAGCCGGTCTGGGGGCAGTGCCGGATCGCATTCAGTTAAGAGTAGGCGGAACGCTTGCAATGGAGTTTGGTTACAATGGACGCTCGAATCGCTGAGAGGCGATCCAACTTGGCAATCAAAGTTTGATGAGGGCACGCATGAAAACACTCTTTACGTCCACCTGTCTACCGATTCTCTGTGTCAGTATTTTGGCAGTCGCTTTCGCCCGCACGGCGCACGGACAAAACGAATTTCCGAAAGTTTTTAATACGGAGGCCGATGGGCAACATCCGCCGACCGCTGCTGAGATGCTCAAGCTGATAGAGTTGCCACAGGTTTTCAAGGCGAGCTTATTCGCTGGCGATCCTGACGTTCAGCAACCGATTTGCATGGACTTCGATGATCGTGGTCGGTTGTGGATTGCGGAGAACTATACCTACAGCGGAGGACCCTACGAAACCAAACTGCGCGATCGCGTGGTAATCCTGGAAGATACGGACAACGATGGCCAGCACGATTCACGCAAAGTTTTCTGGGACAAGGGATTCATGCTGACCAGTTTGACTTGGGGCTTTGGCGGTCTTTGGATTCTACATGATGGTACGCTTTCATTTATCCCCGATAAGAATAGCGATGACATTCCGGATAGTGAGCCGACGATTGTGCTTGACGGATGGAGCAAGGACTGCGGCCACAATTTCGTAAGCGGACTGATTTGGGGACCGGACGGTTGGCTTTATGGTCGTCATGGCATTGTGGATACGTCCTATCCGGGGGTTCCAGGAACGCCCCAAGCGGACCGGCCAGCGATGAACTGCGGTGTGTGGCGGTATCATCCCACCAAGCAACTGGTTGAAGTGGTCTGTAACGGTACCACAAATCCTTGGGGATTGGATTACAACTCGGATGGTCAGTTCTTTATGACTAATAACGTGCAAGGACACCTCTGGCACGCCATGCCTGGCGCGCACTTCAAACGCATGTATGGACAGGATGCGAATCCGCACTTTTACGAATTGATGGATATGACGGCGGATCATTATCACTGGGACACGACTCGCAAGTGGAATGAGAGTCGCGACGGAGTCGCCAATGATTTGGGCGGTGGGCATTCGCACGTCGGCGGATTGATTTATCAAGGCACAAATTTCCCCGCCGCATACCGCGGCAAAATATTTATGTGTAACACGCACGGTCGTCGCCTAAACGTGAATCGGCTCGAACGTTCGGGCAGCGGATTTGTGGGTAAGCGCGAACCGGACTTCATGTTGGTGAAAAACCCCTGGTTCCGCGGCGTCGATCTCAAGATGGGACCTGAGGGCGCGGTGTACGTAGCGGATTGGTCTGACAATGGCGAGTGCCATGACCACGACGGTATTCATCGAACCAGTGGTCGCATTTATCGCATCGCTTACGGTACACCCAAGCCGTTCAAACCAACCCTGCCACTGGTCGCTCAAGATTCGCTAGCGCTACTCGGCAATGTGACCAGCCACGATACTTGGTTAGCACGCCACTCGCTGCGCATCCTTCAAGAGCGCCAGCAGACTGAGGCCCGTATTCGGGGCGTGACAAATTTGCC
>JAYVHC010000090.1:0-3788 GCA_043771575.1 Planctomycetia bacterium | reverse complement strand
GCTGGGACGGCTGCCTCGAAGACTTGTCCGAGCGGAGCGATGTAATAGCGACTCATCCACTGGAACAACTCCAGCAACTTGGGCGTGCACAACGGTTCCGGATCGAGCACCGTCGCAATCGGCTTGAAAGCGTCCGCAGACTGGCGAACCATTTCAACCGCAATAACATAACCGAGCATCTCGCGATTACCGCGGCCAAGCGGAACTTTGACCCGCACACCCAGCCGAACTTCTTGGACAAGACTATCCGGGACGAGATAATCGAGCGGCCCGTACGGCTGTTCCGCGAAAACGATCTTCGCCACGCGACACTCGCCTTGCAGATCCAGCTCCCATGGAGGAATATCTGTGGGGAACAGTTCTGGTTGCTGCTTGGTCATGAATTTCCTGTCCGTGGTCCGCTGCGACCCAAAATGTCGATCTTGTTGAGGCACTATTTATATGTCGGAACAGTTACATGCGGAACAGGCGATTCGTCAGCGTGTTGGGAGGCAGCGACTAGGCATATTGGGTGGCTCTTTCGATCCGATTCACCTGGGACACTTGCTGATCGCCGAATACGCCTGCGAGCAACTGCAACTAAGTGAAGTCTGCTTTATCCCGGCCGCAATCTCGCCATTGAAGCAGGATAAGCAGCCTACTGACGCCAAGCATCGCGTCGGGATGATTCGACTGGCGATTGGTGGCAACACTCATTTTAAGCTCGACGAACGCGAGCTGTGGCGTGTGGGCCCTTCGTACACAGTAGACACACTGGCTGAGCTGAAGTCAGAGCTCCCTGAGGCGGAGTTGGTGTTCATTATGGGTGCCGATTCGCTCGCCGATTTGCCAGCCTGGCGCGAGCCAGCACGTATTTGCAAGTTGGCGTTCCTAGCCATAGCCGCTCGCGGCGGTCAACCGGCCCCCGATCTCGAACCCCTGCGCCGATTTCTGCCACACGATCAAGTGGATAACGCCGAAGAACACCTCCTCAGGCTACCCCAACTGGAGATTAGCAGCACTGACATTCGCCAGCGAGTTCGCAGCGGCAAGAGCATTCGCTACCAAGTTCCCGCTGCAGTCGAAGCTTACATTTCAGCGGCGAAGTTGTATGTCGCATCCGAAAAGTAATGCTTGCCGCAGGAATCGGCCGGCCGCGAGTGATAGCAACGAATCGATACAACGCCTCTCCGGATCAATCAATGGCCAGTACCTCGGATCTGGTACACAAAGGCAGAAGGCGGCGCACCACCCATGTGTCGAATCATCCCAAGTCGGCACCACATCCGGCGAAAGCGTCCGGGTTAGGCATTATTGACAGCAGGTGTAGGCTGACGGGTTGGTTTTGTATTTCCAACTCGTGTTAAGGCAGTGCGATTATGTCAGGTAGGATTGATCAGTCGAAGTGGGTTGAGCGTCAGGAGTGGGTTCGACAACAGCAGGCGAGCGGTTTGTCAGTGGCAGAGTTCTGTCGCGAGCATGGGCTGCATGTTGGTAATTTCTATGCGTGGAAACACAAGCTGGCCGGAGAACTGCAGGGCCAGTCGCAATCCGTGGCTGGCAAGTCAGGCACTGGTGAAAAGTCCTTCGCTGGCAAGTCCGTGGCTGGCGATCGGGCCATCGCACGAGCATTCGTTCAAGTACCACTTCCGCCGACGAATGGTGCGACTGGTTCACCGTGGATCGAGATCTCACTGGCCGATGGCACTGTCGTGCGTGTGCCGGCGTCGAACTTGGCGGCACTCAAGTTGGTGCTGAGCACTTTGAATCCTTCGATTCAGGAGGCATGGCATGCTTAGCCTATCGAGCTCGTCGCGGATATTCATTCATGCCTTGCCGACCGATATGCGTAAGAGCTTTGACGCTTTGTGCGGAATCGTGAAAGGGGATTTCCAGAGGGATATCCTCGCTGGTGACTACTTCGTGTTCTTCAATCGAGTGCTCGATCGATGCAAGATTTTGCTGTGGGATCGCGATGGATTAATCCTGGTGTATAAACGACTCGAGGTTGGCCGCTTCCAGAGAGTTCCCTGTGATGGTAGTCAAGGTTTGGCCATTGAAGTCGACGTTACTACCTTGACACTCATCTTGAGCGGAATTGATTTGGCGTCGGCTAAGCGTCGCAAGCGATACCAGGCCAGTAAGCTCGAAGCACCCGCTGCTTAAGCAGAATTCACTCGTGCATTCTGCTCGCACTTGAGGGCCGAATGAGTCGCGCTGAACTCAGTGTGAATCATTCGGCTTTTTCTTTTTTGGTAGCCACTTGCTTTGGCCAATTGCCTGCTACTATTGTGGACATGTTAACTCCGCAACAGTTCGAAGAAACCATCGCTAACTTGACGCAAGTCAACGCTGCGCTTCGGACTGAAGGCGACGACTTACGCGCGACTAGCGAAGCAACTTTTAGCGAATACACGGCACTCAACTCGCAGTACCTCGCGCTGGCCCAGACAATCAACAGCACGGTTACTGATCGCGATGCACTCAAGCAGAAAGTGCTTGAGTTGGAAGCCATCAACAAGCGCTTGACCGACATGCTCTGGGGACGTCGCAGTGAGCGACGAGCCAACCTCTCGATGAGTCCCCTACTAGACTTCGGCGACGATGCGCAGAGCGTGGCAGAGGCGTCCAGCGACGTCTCTTCGCCGGAGATCATCACGGCACAACGGGCCGCTCAAGCCGCCTATGATCAAGCCAAGTTGGACCAGCTCGAAGCACGTCGCCAATCGCGTAAAGAATCTCAATCATCGCGTGAAGAATTGCCCGCAAGTTTTGAACGTCGCGAGCGCGTGTTGGACTTGCCCGAAGATCAAAAAGCTGGATTGAAATTGTTGTCCAGCAAGATCACCGAACGGCTGCGATTTGAGAAACCAACTGTCTATGTCGAACGCATTATCCGCCATGAATATGTCAAAGCGGATGCCTCCGATTTAAGTGTTCACTCGGTGCCGCCCTTGCCAGCGATCGTGGAAGGTTGCAAGTATGACTTCAGTATCATAGCTGCCATAGTGACCATGAAGTTCGCCTTCCACATGTCGACCTATCGTGAAGAGGATTTCTTTGGCCAGAGCGATTGGCGTCCAAGCCGTTCGACCTGCAATGACTTGATCAACTACGCGGTCAACTGCATTGATCCCCTGTTTGCTCAACTGTGGCAGTGTCTGCTGAGTCAGACGATCCTACTGGGTGATGCCACGGAGTTGACGGTGCTATTGCGTGAAGCCGTCAGCGATGACGATCAACAGTCACTCGACAAGCGTTACAAGAATCGCCACAAGGAACTTGAAGCCAAGCTTAAAGCCCAGCGCTCAACATCGCCGGCAGTCGCATCGCAGAAAGCCGCGTCGCAGAACTCTGGCTCAGCCAAGAGTTTCGCTTGGCTCTATAGTGGCCTGCATGCGCCCAGAGAACTGGTGCCAGACATTGACCGGCTCATTCATCCGCCGCCGGACCCATCGCTGCCGGTCACATCCGTTGCGCCGCCAAGTTTCGCGGCTTGCAACGCAAAGCCACCCGTGTAACAACATACGTCGAGCACCGAACGACCACCACGGCAGTACTCCGCGAGCTTCAGTCGGTTATCCCGTTGATCGCAGAAGAAGCCCGTCTTGTGACCGGTTCCGAAATGTACGCGAAACTTCGTGCCATGTTCCGTAATAGTCACTTGGGGCGGCAGACCGCTGCTATTGCGTGGGGCGGTCGTGAAACCCTCTTGGCTTTGCAGGTAGGGGCTGGGTTGGATCAGCCAATGTTGGGTGTCAAGCTTGGCCTGCAATCGCCCCAGGATCGCTTCGGCACGCTGTGCCATG
>JAYVHC010000089.1:0-2237 GCA_043771575.1 Planctomycetia bacterium | reverse complement strand
CTTAGGTGCGTGAACCGTTTCTTAGTTTAGGGCCATTTCGAGAGACTGCAAGTGCGGTGAGAAAATCGGCATTTCGGGGCGACAAAAAGTGTAGAACGGCTGTCCCCAACCGTTCTGCCGAAGCGCGACGGACCGAAGTCAACTCGCATTTTCCAATGGGTGAAAACGTTCAAGTGAGCCAGCGAGCTTTTCGGAACAATTGAGGACAATCGTTCTACAATAATGTCTTTATCAGCCTGGTGTGATGCACTATTCCCTTCTCAATGCCTTAGACTTTATCACGCTTGTGAAGCCACCTGGAGAACATCGGCTTTTCACTGTAAAACATGCTGTTTCAAGACCGTGTCTGAACTTCGAGAACAACTCGAGGCAACCCCTTTTCAATCCGAGGCTACCGGCGCGATGAGCTACTTTCAAGACGTAAACCGCATCGAATATGAAGGACCGAAGAGTAAAAATCCGCTCGCGTTTCGCTGGTACAATCCAGGCGAGATGATCGAGGGGAAGAGCATGAAGGATCATCTGCGGTTCAGTATCGTGTACTGGCACACGATGCGAGGAACTGGCGGAGATCCGTTTGGGCCTGGAACCGCCGTGCGGCCTTGGGACGATGGCTCGAACTCGGTGGATAATGCGCTCAAACGAGTCGAAGTGGCATTTGAGATTTTTGAGAAACTGCAAGCTCCATTCTATGCGTTTCACGACCGCGACGTAGCACCGGAAGGGGCGACGCTGGCGGAGTCGCATAAGAATTTTGAAACTATTGCCAAGTCGCTGAAGGAACATCAGCAGCGGACAGGCGTCAAGCTGTTGTGGGGCACCGCGAACTTGTTCAGCAACCCACGGTTCATGCACGGGGCGGCAACGAGTTGCAATGTGGACGTGTTCGCTTATGCGGCGGCCCAAGTGAAAAAATGCCTCGAAGTCACCAAGGAACTTGGCGGCGAGAATTATGTGTTCTGGGGCGGTCGCGAGGGTTATCAAAATTTGTATAACACCGACATGAAGCGGGAACTGGATCACCTGGCACGCTTCTTCCACATGGCGGTCGACTACGCCAAGCAGATTGGATTCACTGGGCCATTTTTGATCGAGCCGAAACCCAAAGAGCCGACCAAGCATCAATACGACTCCGATGCAGCCGCTTGTTTAAATTTCCTACGCGCCTACGACTTGATGCCGTACTTCAAACTGAACATCGAAACCAACCACGCCACGTTGGCTGGCCACACAATGATGCACGAGCTTGACTATGCTGGTCATCAAGGCGTATTGGGTTCCATCGATGCGAACACGGGCGATTTGCTGTTAGGATGGGACACGGATCAGTTCCCAACAGACTATTATCTTACTGCACAGTGCATGATGGCCATCTTGAAGCACGGCGGACTGACGACCGGCGGTGTGAATTTTGATGCGAAAGTTCGCCGCGAAAGTTTTGAACCGATCGACCTGTTCTACGCTCACGTGGGCGGCATGGACGCCTTCGCTCGGGGCTTGAAGATCGCTGCAGCGATTCGTGCAGATGGAGTGTTGGCGGATTTTGTGAAGCAACGTTACAGCAGTTGGGATAGCGATCTCGGTCAGCAGATTGAAAGTGGCAATTCATCGCTGGCAGCGCTTGAAAAGTATATGCTGACCAAGGGTGAGGCAGCCCCCAACGCTAGCGGGCGTCAAGAGATGCTGGAGAATCTGATCAACCAGTATTTGTGAACAGGCTGTAGCGGTTTAGGCTGTAGAGAGGACTTATGGGTTCATAAAAAACTGCCAATGCTTAGCAGGCGTGCTGTGCGTTCTTATTTCGCTGGCGACGCAGGCAGAAGAGCCGCAAACTAGCGAAATGCAATCCGCGCAGCTGATTTCGATTGACGGTGAGGTCATTTCGTTTGCGGATGCGAAGTTGCGTGTTTACTGCATGCTGGGGACCGAGTGCCCAGTATCGCGATTCTACGCAGTGCGTCTGGATGAAATGGCGAAGCATTTTGCCAAGGACGGAGTTCGCTTTGTCGGAGTGCATTGTAACTTGCATGACTCGGAAGCGGATGTACGCAGGTTCGTGAAAGAGCTGGGCGTTTCGTTCCCACAAGTTCAGGATGCGAAGCAAGCAATTGCTCGGCAGCTCAAGGCGACGCGGGTGCCTGAGGTATTTGTGATCGATGCAGCTGGCAAAATTCGTTATAGCGGCCGAATCGACGATCAATACGCGCCCGGCGTCAAGCGTTCGGCGGCAAGCACGA
>JAYVHC010000088.1:0-3918 GCA_043771575.1 Planctomycetia bacterium | reverse complement strand
TCGGGAAACCAGCTTTGGCAGACCAGTGTTGGAACAAGTTCTGACGACCGCGAATGGGGTTCGTCTTCCAGCCCAATCGTGTTTGAAGACTTGGTGATTGTGCCTGCAGGGCCTGAGGGCCGCGCCATCGTGGGCTTGGATAAGTACACGGGCAAAGAGCAATGGCGCTCCGATGCAGACACGCTCGGCAACGTATGGGGCACTCCGGCTCTGGCAAAGGTTGCAGACTCGACCGAGTTGGTAATTGGAGCGCCTTCAGAAATTTGGGGCTTGAATCCTAAAAACGGTAAATTGCGATGGTACTGCAACTATGTAGATAGTGATCAATTCAGTTCAAGCGTCGTGGTTGATGGCGACACGGTGTTCGCGGTCGAGGGGCGCGGTGGAGGCTCCATAGCGGTGAAGGCTGGCGGCAAGGATGATGTCAGCAATGCGGCTCAAGTGGTTTGGAAAGGGCGCGATAGTTCTAGCTTTGCATCGCCGATCATTTACCAAGGCCGTATGTACTATGTTTCGCGCCGCACGATAACCTGCCTCGATGCCAAGACTCACGACAAGATTTTTGAAGGCCGCTTCAAGGGTCCCAATGGCGAGGCGGCGGCACCGGCTCAAGGGCCCGGTGGTGCCGGATTCGGCGCTGGCGGCGGAGGTGGGGGTGGTTTTGGCAGCATCGATTACGGATCGCCTGTGATCGCTGACGGCAAGATCTACTTCGTTGCCCGCAATGGTGACGCTTACGTACTGGAAGCGGGTACAGAATTCAAGCAAATAGCCGTGAATCGCGTGACCACGCAGTCGGAAGAATTCAGCGCGACTCCAGCCATTAGCGGTGGCGAATTATTCATCCGCTCGAACAAGCACTTGTACTGCGTGTCGGCGAAGAAGTGACGAAGGAGAAAAATAGTGGGTTTTGACGGCTCAAACGGCCATTGCCGAAAAAGCGAGCCCCCTCTATACTTCTCGGCTTATCACGAAATCAGTTCTACCCGGCCCTTGCGCCGGGTGTTTGGAAATACTTGGTCGGAGAAGGAATCATGACGCTCGACAAGAGCCTAAAAGTGAGTGGCGGGGCGATTAAGTCTCGCAATGTGCTGACTCGCGTCGAGCGGATTAAGCGATTGAAGGAACTTGAGCGTTGGCACGAAGGCGATTCTGTCTTGGGAATTCCCAAAACTCGCGTCGTCAAAGTCTCGCTGAAGAAGAAGAAGAAAGTTAAGAAGGAAGAAGAGCCAGCAGATAAGAAGAAGAAGGCTAAGAAGTAGCCTTGGGCTCGAATCGATCCGAATTCCCAAAGCCGTGGTGTCAACCGATGCCACGGTTTTTTCGTTTTGTCTACACCCACGGAGCTCTGGGCACTTTTTAAGGCTCGACTCGCTCCGTATAATCTCGCCCTACTACTACTCTAGGTAGCCCGCCAATATTGTGCACATGCATTCAATCTGTCGAATTGTAGGCCGCGATGAAGATTCACGAGTATCAAGCGAAAGATCTCTTTCGCAAAGCATCGGTTCCCGTTCTTGAAGGCCATGTGGCGCGCACAGCGGATGAAGCCGCAGCGGCCTTCAAAACGCTTGGTAAGCCATTGGCGGTTGTTAAAGCACAGATCCATGCTGGCGGTCGCGGCAAAGGCACGATCATTGGCAACACGGCTCAGCGTGGCGTGCAACTTGTTCGCTCAGCAGAAGAAGCGGCCGCAGTTGCCAAGAACCTCATCGGCCATCGGCTCGAAACGATCCAAACGGGCAGCGCAGGCAACTTGGTTAATCAGGTCTTTGTTGAAGCCGGCTGCGATATTGACCGCGAACTGTACCTCGGCATCGTCTTAGACCGCGCTCTCTCGATGCCGGTGCTGATGGTCAGCAGCGAAGGCGGAGTTGAGATCGAGAAGGTCGCACATGATACGCCCGAAAAGATCTTCCGCGAGCATTTCCATCCAGCGATTGGTTTAGAGAGTTTCCAGGTTCGCAAGCTTTGCAAAAAACTTGGCATCAAAGGCGCGACGGCGCGCAGCGCTGAGAAATTCATGAAGCAGGTTTGCCGCTTCTATGTTGAATACGATTGTGCGATGGCTGAAATCAATCCCCTGGTCATCACCAAAGCTGGCGAAATGATCGCCCTCGATGCGAAGATCACATTTGATGACAACGCCATGTTCCGTCACCCAGATCTCAAGCCACTTCGAGATTTGAATGAAGAGGAACCAGCCGAAGTGCGGGCTGGCAATGCGGGGTTGTCGTACGTCAAACTCGAAGGCACGATCGGATGTTTGGTGAACGGTGCTGGATTGGCGATGTCCACCATGGACATCATCAAGTATCACGGTGGCCAACCAGCGAACTTCCTTGACGTCGGTGGCGGTGCGACGACCGATCAAGTGGTCGAAGCGATGCGCATCATCCTGTCCGACCCTAATGTCAAAGGGATTCTCGTCAACATTTTCGGTGGCATCGCGCGCTGCACTACGATTGCAACCGCGTTGATCGAAGCTTCGAAGCAAGTCGGAATTACCATTCCGCTGGTCGTTCGCTTGGAGGGTACGGAAGTTCAAGAAGGTAAGAAGATGTTGGCCGAAAGCGGCTTGGCCATTATCGCTGCCGATGACCTGACCGACGCAGCCAAAAAGATTGTCGCCGCTGTGGCTGGCGCTTAGTCTTTCCGGTTTCCGCAATCGCTTTCCGCGCCAGCCCATTTTGCTCGTCTCGGCTTTAAAAGGGGTCTGATCCTTTCGAATTCACGAAAACTTGTCGGTTTGGTAAGGGTCAGACCCCTTTTCAAACAGTGTCTGTCAAAAATGATTGAGAAACATGAGCATTCTGATTAACAAAGATACGCGAGTCATCTGCCAAGGGATTACTGGAAACGCCGGCATGTTCCATACGCGAGGATGTGCGGCCTATGGTACCAACATGGTCGGTGGCGTGACGCCCGGTAAGTCCGGCGAGAACGTTGATGGCATTCCTGTTTTCGACACCGTGGAAGAAGCGGTTCAGCAGACAGGTGCAAATGCCACAATGATCTTCGTGCCGCCTCCGTTTGCCGCGGACGCAATCAACGAGGCCATCGACGCGGGTATCCAAGTCATCGCTGCCATTACCGAAGGTGTTCCAGTTCTCGATATGGTTGAAGTTTACAGGCGAGTGCGTGCCAGCGGCTCAGTGCTGATCGGCCCGAATTGTCCAGGCTTAATTACACCGGGCGAATGCAAGATCGGCATTATGCCTGGCTACATTCACAAGCCAGGCAAGATCGGCATTATCAGCCGCAGTGGCACGTTGACCTACGAAGCCGTTTGGCAAACCACGGGCATCGGGCTCGGTCAATCGACGTGCGTCGGCATCGGCGGCGACCCGATCGTCGGCACTTCGTATATTGACTTGCTCAAACTCTATCAAGATGACGATCAAACCGAAGCGATCCTGGTGATCGGCGAAATCGGTGGCGATGCTGAAGAGCAAGCCGCCGCGTTTGTTAAGGCACATGTTACCAAGCCCGTCGCAGCCTTTATTGCGGGAGCAACCGCACCCACTGGCAAGCGCATGGGCCACGCTGGTGCCATCATCTCGGGTGGCAAAGGAACCGCCGCTGAGAAACAAGCCGCTCTCGAAGCTGCCGGTATCGTTGTCGCTCCATCGCCTGCCGATATGGGTAAGGCTGTCGTGGAAGCCATTCGCCGACGCAAATAATTCTTGATTTTCTATTGTAGAACGATTGTCCTCAATCGTTTCCGAAATCTCACTGGCTCACTTCAGCATTTTCATCCGTTGGAGGTATGCGCGTTGACTTCGGACCGTTGCCCTTCGGCAGAACGGTTGGGGACAACCGTTCTACACTTTTTGTCGCCCCGAAATGCCGATTTTCTCACCGCACTTGCAGTCTCTCGAAATGGCCCTAAACTAAGAAACGGTTCACGCACCTAAG
>JAYVHC010000087.1:0-3257 GCA_043771575.1 Planctomycetia bacterium | reverse complement strand
CTTTTTTATTGTCCGTTTGCCTTATCCGTGCCTCTGCGATGGTCGCACCTGGCAGGAGCGACCCATCCTGTTCGCACCCGGCAGGAGCGCCCCACCATGTTCGCAGCCCCAAAAGAACTGGCAGGTGCCTCGAGCGCCTCGAGCTCCCTTAACGGAATCTCGTCACGCGAGTGAATCTGTTAGAATCAAAACTCATCAGCATCTATTGCTAGCGAAGGAAAATAAGAGAATTTCAACATGACCGACTCAGTGCCAACGAAACTTGTTCGGCCGGTAATCATTGGACTTGTGGGTGGAGTTGCATCAGGCAAGTCTTACGTGGCCGAGTTGCTTGAAAATCTAGGAGCTCTGCGAATTGACGCAGATCGCCTTGGGCATGAAGTGCTGCTGGTGAAAGAGGTGCGAGAACACTTGGCTCGGATTTGGGGGCCCAGCATCTTGACGGATCGGGGTGAGGTGGATCGTTCACAAGTTAGCAAGCTTGTGTTTGGAAACTCAATGAAGGCTGTCGCTGGTCGGCGGCAACTCGAGGCAATTGTTCACCCTCGCATTCGCTCATTGGCGCTGGATCGCATGGCAGCAGTAAGGGCGCTGCCAGAAGTTCCATTGGCAATTGTGATCGACGCGCCACTGTTGATTGAAGCAGGTTGGGAGTCGCTGTGCGATTTCATCTTATTTATCGACTCGCCGCTGGAAGATCGCGTGCAACGCGCGACCGCTCGAGGCTGGACGGAAGCGCACTTCGCAGATCGCGAGAACAGCCAAATTCCCTTGGACGAAAAGCGAAGTCGCGCGACACATTTTCTCGACAACCGCCGACAAGCCACTATGGCTGAGCAAGTCAACCACTTCTGGATGGAACTTGAGCGTTGTGTTCCCGATGTTCGATAGGATGGAAGAGACCTTCGCGCAAAAAATGTGCGCACAGGTCGACGACATTCTGTTTGAATAGCACCGAGTTATGCATGCCGGGAACGATCACAAAATCGGTTGCATCATCCAATCCCGTGGCCTTGGGGTCGACGACCAGATCACCGCTGGCGGCGACAATGCCCACTTGAACTCCGGTCGACGTGGGCAATTGGTTTACAAAGCTGTCGTCGCGATCGGTGATTTGGTCCAGCGTTCGAATGTTGCGGCGCAACACTGCGGAGGCTCGTCGGGCCATGTGCGAGCCACGATTGGGAGGGCAAAGCATGATGACGCGGCCCAGTTTTTTGAAGCCATGAGTCTGCAGCGCACAGCGCGTAATGATGGAACCCAGACTATGTGCGACGATATGAAATCGCGCCGCCTCCGCCGATTTCTCAAGGTCGATTAAGTAGCTTGCAAAGTCGACAGCATGTTCCTCGATCGATCTTCGCAGACTTTTGTAACCCCAATTGCGCGTCGCATAGCCCAGCCGCCGAAATCGCCACTCCAGCGGTTTCATTAACGCGCGATGTGAGATCCAACCATGAATTAAGACTACAACCTCACGACTGTCGGCGAGTCCCGAATTGTCTCCTTGCATGGCGTAAGCTCTTTCGTGGCGTAAGCTTCCAGCTTGCGAGAATTGTCCGACGGGATCCCGTACGCTTTCACTATACCAACTCGGTCAACTACGGGGCATGTGCACGTTACTTCGGAAGCAACATCAAATTATCAATCAATCTTGTTGAGCCGATTTGGGCAGCGATCAGCGCAATGGCTGGTGGCGCTAATTCCGTCAAATCGGCTAGAGTCTCTTGATGAACGACCCGTGCGTAATCGATGAGGTCTACCCCCCCAGCGTTCAGCTGTTGATGCATTGCCGACTCCAGCGTCGCGACGCTGCGCTCACCGCTGGAAACAAGCTGCTGCACCAGCGAAAGCGACTTCCATAAGCACAGGGCGGTTTCGCGTTGCGCCGCGTTCAGATAGCGATTGCGGCTGCTCATGGCCAGGCCGTCGGGTTCACGGACCGTGGGACATCCCTGCACTTGAATACCGACATTCAAGTCCTCAACCATGTGACGGATCACGGTCAATTGCTGATAGTCCTTTTGGCCAAAGTAAGCCACTGTGGCGGGCAGGATTCCGAACAGTTTCAGCACGATCGTACACACACCGCGATAATGCCCTGGGCGGCAAACGCCTTCCAGCGGTCTGGCGACGGCGGGTGGCTCGACGAAGGTTGAAAAACCGTCTGGGTACAGCGATTTATTTTGCGGCACAAACACCAGATCGCATTTTGCACTTCTCAGACCATCGAGATCACTGTCCAGGGTACGCGGGTAGCGTGAGAGATCTTCATTCGGAGCGAACTGCGTTGGGTTTACAAAGATGGACGCGATCGATACATCGCACTCCGCCACGCTACGTTCCACCAGCGCTAAGTGTCCTGCGTGCAGCGCCCCCATTGTCGGAACCAACCCGATCCGCAATCCCTCGCGTCGCCAATGGCTGACGTGGGCGTACGCTTCATGCGGGCTGGTGATCATTTTCACGGGTTTTTCCTATTTCGGGGAGGTCGCATTCCATGAAATTCGGCGACGCGCGTTCACCGCCATCACATTGCATGCTATCATTCCGCCTAGCTTGCGCCCATTCATACTGTCAATAAATCTACTCGAGCAAGATGCACTATGTCGGATTTCGGAAAACGGCGAAAGCTGCTGACTCGGCTGATTGCCAACGAATCAGCTCAGGCTTTGTTGGTCACCAACTTCAACAACGTGACCTACCTGACAGGGTTTACTGGCGACGACAGCTATTTGTTATTGACTCGCGACGATTGCTGGATGATTAGCGATCCGCGGTACGAGGAACAGCTTAGCGAAGAGTGTCCAGGTTTGAGGGCGTTCATTCGGCAACCGGGTGAATTGACTGTGGACGTGACGGTCAACGAGATCAAGAACGCCAAGTTGGGATCGTTGCTGATTGAAGGCGACACAATGACAGCGGGAGCGTTTGAGAAGCTTAAGTCGGAGCTGCCGGCGGTCTCGATTGGGTTGAGTCAGGGCTTGGTTGAGTCCCTGCGCGCGATCAAAGACAGAACTGAGATTGATTGCTTGCGGCTGGCTGTGAAGATGGCCGAGAGAGTTTTCACGAGCGTGCGGGCTCAACTGCGCGGGGATCAAACGGAGTTGGAAGTGGCCAATGAAATCGACCGCCAAGTTCGCTGTATCGGGGGCTCCGGCTGCAGTTTCAAACCGATTGTGGCTGTGGGGCCTCGCGCGGCGTTGCCGCACGCGCGTCCGGCAGGTAGTCAGATCGGTTCAGCACCGTTTGTTTTG
>JAYVHC010000086.1:0-9010 GCA_043771575.1 Planctomycetia bacterium | reverse complement strand
CTAGCCATTACACACCTCCGGTAGGTTCGAGTTGAATTGGCGATCCCTTCAGCCGCGTAACGAAACCTACAACACAACGCAAGACCTCGCCGACCAAAGTTCGACTGGGGCTGGTATACGCTTACGACCCGCTGTACGCTTCTCCTTAAACCCGTGCCATTCGTGTCTGACACCTAAGCAAATTAGGCAAATCCATGCAGTGTATTGGTCTTGATATAGGTTCGACTACGATCAAAGGCGCCGTGCTGGATCTGCAACAGCACGAGGTGCAATGTGTCGTACAGAGACCGTTCCCGCAACCAATGGCTGGCTTGCCAGATGGTTTTTTCGAAGTTGATCCGCAGGCCGTAGTTAGCCTTGCGAAAGAAATTGCAACGCACTTGATTAGCCAGGCACCCGAAGCACAAGCTGTTTTCTGCTCGGGTCAAATGGGTGGCGTGATTTTGGTTGATAATTCTGGCGCGCCACTCACCAATTATCTGTCGTGGCGCGATCAACGAGCGTTGCAGCCACATGAAAAGTCGACTTCTCACCTGCATGCGATGCGTCAGCGTTGGCAAGCGAATGAGTTGTCGGATTTGGGTAACGAACTTCAACCAGGTTCGGTAACCAGCTTGCTCTTTTGGCTTGCTGAGCAGCGGCTTTTGCCAGCGGGGACCGCAACGCCAGCGACCATTGCCGACTTCGTGATCGGCCGACTCTGTCGCTGCGTTCCGCACATGGATCCAACGCAAGCCATCGGTCTTCTGGATTTGAGATCGGGCGGATGGCACCATCGCGCGTTCGATTCCCTGGGTTTGTCACAGATCCAATGGCCGGAGTTGGCCGACTATCGAGTGCCGGTCGGAACTTGGCCCTTGCTCGGAAAACGAGTTGCCTGTCACGCGTCTTTTGGCGACCAACCCTGCGCCCTCAAAGGGATTGGTTTGTCGCGCAGCGAGTTATCGATCAATGTCTCAACAGGTTCCCAAGTCAGTCAACTCATGGATAGCTTTGTACCAGGGACCTATCAATCTCGACGCTATTTTGACGGCGACTTTCTGAACACGATCACCCACTTGCCAGCCGGTCGTTCGATCAACGTTTTATTTGAACTGTTGACCGAACTGGCCCGCGCCGAAGGTCTCACATTGCAGCGAGCTTGGGAATACATTGCCAGCAGTGCAGCGAGTTCTGATGGGAATGGCTTGAACGCAAACCTGTGCTTCTTTGCAGGTCCCTTGGGTCATTGCGGGAGGATCGAAAACATCACTACTGAGAACCTCACAGTCGGCAATCTGTTTCACGCGGCCTTTCGCAACATGGCTGACAACTTTCATGAATGCATGAACCGTCTTTGCGCTGATCGATCCGGTTTGAGTATTGCGCTTTCAGGCGGGTTAACACGCACCGTGCCAGTCCTTCGTCGACTGATTGCTGAGCGCTTTGATATGCCTATCCGCGACTCAGCCGCAGAAGAAGAAACGCTGCTCGGGTTATTGGAAATTGCCAGCGAAGTTTACTTTCAAAATACCCCTAGCGTCCCTTGAGACTACCAGAGCCTTGAATCGTGGAGAATTAGAAAATGAGTAAGCGACCGCGAAGTGAGTTCGCTTTAGTTTCTTGGGTGCTGTGGATTTCGGTAGCTTTAAGCGACCTAGCCACTGCCCAAGTCAACAGCGATGCCACGCAGACAGCGAAATTCATCGATCATTCATTGTTGATTTCTCCCGAGTTGCCGTGTACATGGCCGACCGCTCCGTTTCCGCGATTTCAACTCACGCATCAGCGTGTTATAGGCCCAGAATCGAATTATAACGTCGACGTTTTGTTAATCGATGGCAATACCGGAACGCAAATGGATGTGCCGCCGCATTCCGTTGCTCGACCTGAACTGAAACGTGAAAAATCGGGACCGCTGGGGTTAGCTTATACCGATCAGATTGAGGCATGGCAATTTGGTGGCGAGGCATGTGTTGTCGACGTGCGAGATTTGTTGGATAAGGCTCCCAAGGGCGAGAGTCCCTTAGTAAAGCGCGAACATGTTGAGCGATTTGAAAAGCAATTTCGTCGGCTACGTTTTGGCGATGTCGTTTTGTTTCGCAGCGATTACAGCGACAAATACTACCGGCCATTCCCAGAGGGAAATCGATTCATAGCAGACGCTCTGGACCGCAAGGCTCCTGGCTACCCGGATCCAGATCCTGATTGCATGGAGTTTCTGGCAACGCGCGGCGTGATGACACTTGGCATCGACAGCGCAAGTATGGGGCCGCTACCCGATCTCGCTGAGCCAACACATTACGCAGGTCTGAAACATGGCATGATCTGGACCGAGAGTGCCACCAACCTGGGTTCGCTGCCCGCCACGGGTGCGTTTTATTGCATGTTAGGTCCCAAGCATCAAGGTGGTCCGTACGGTGAAGGTCGAGCGTTCTCGATTGTGGGGGGTGATCTGCCGAAGCAATTGATCGAGGCGGCGAAGAGCAAGCGTGTACTGGACCTCTCGCCTACGCTCGCAGCGAACATGCCAATTGCGTCGCCAGGTGAACGAACGGGCCAGCATCGGCAGGCGTATCTCAAGATTGACTTCCTTTACTCCGAGTATTTGGACATGTGGCACCATGCGCATCTGATGGATGCGATGGCGGGAACGCACTTGGTACCTCCCGCTTATGCCCTACCTCCGCCTCAAACAAACCCAGCCTATGCACCTGAAGTTCGCGGTTGGTTAGAAGAGTATGAACGGGCCTACGGTCCGCGCGGAACCAGTTCCATGACCACCGAGCAGGTACCGCTCAGCTGGACATGTGGTAAAGTGCGAGTCATTGATGCGAGTTCGCTGATTGGCAGCACGAAACCCGATTCGTGGCCAGCGTCGCCAGAAGTTACGCCAGCTTTGATCAAGGAATTCGAGTCACGCACGGGTGAGTTGCGCCGCGGTGAAGTGGTTTTGCTTTACACTGGTCATGTTGACGCGTTCTACAAGGCTGCACCCGCTGGCGACGGATTGTGGGCCCTTCCACTGAAGGGTAAGAAGGAAGGTTGGCCAGCGTTGGGAGCGGACGCTGTCAGATACCTCAAAGGCAAAGGCATTCGCTGTGTGGCGACCGATGCACCCGACCTCGGTGGCGTGGACCCCAAGCGAGCATTGTGGACTTATTGGGCGCTCGGCAGTAGCGAGATGGTGGGCGTTGAATTCTTGCAACATGCGAGAAGCGTCGCAGATGGAGACTATTTTGTATTCGTGCCCTTGAAGATTCAGCATTGTCACGGTGGTCCGGGACGAGCCATCGCCTTTAAAGTAAACGCTAAATGATGAACCAAATTCCCCCTTGGGGCCAGGCCGAACTGCCTGAGCCAAAGGCACTTTCATGGCGAAATTGGAAGAGCTTTGTCGGCCCAGGCATCGTCATGATGGGAATTCAAATCGGCGGCGGCGAATGGCTGCTGGGGCCAACGGTCACCGCACGATTCGGCGGCGGCCTCATGTGGATCGCCACCGTGGCGATTGTTCTGCAAGTGTTTTACAACCTTGAATGTGGTCGCTATGCACTTTACTGTGGTGAGCCTGTGTTCACGGGTTTCATGCGTATGCGTCCTTCGCCGATGTTTTGGATGAGTGTCATGTTGATGCTCAACGTGTCGGCACTTGTACCTGGTCTATCGACCCACGGTGCGGCCTTGATCGCAGCGATGATCCTGGATAGACCGCCAACTGTTGCCGATCGAGGATTGATTACGATCTTAGCCTATGCATGCTTGCTAGGTATCTCCTTGCCCGTCTTGATCGGCGGCAAGGTCTACAACATGCTACAGACGGTGATGACAGCCAAAGTGGCCATCGTGTTGGGATTTTGTTTGATTATCGGCGTGACCTGTGTGAGTCCCATGAATTGGTGGAATGTCTTGAGCGGCTTTGTGAGATTCGGCAACGTACCGGTCAGTGATGGTCAAGGCGGTGAAGTTGTCACCAATGCGATCTTTCATGTTTTTCAGTACGGCGAATTCCCAACGATCTCAGTGGCAAGTATCGTGATGCTCGGCGCTTTCGCGGGATACGCGGGTGGCGGGGGCCTAGCGAACTCGACCTACAGCAATTTTGTGCGTGATAAGGGTTGGGGAATGGGCAGCCAAGTAGGCGCAATCCCGAGTGCCATTGGTGGACGCAGCGTAACGCTTAGTCATGTCGGCAAAGTATTTGACCTGACGACGGAAAACATGCGGCGATGGCGAGGCTGGTGGCGCTACGTGCTGACCGACCAAGTTCTCGTTTGGGCCCCCGGTTGTTTTATGGGGATGGCACTTCCCGCGCTGATCTCCATGCAGTTCACGCAGTATTCATCGATTACCACTGAACAGATGGGAGTCGCCCAAGCCGTAGTGACCGCAGACGGCATCTATCATTCAGGCTTCAGTCCCGTTCTCGCAAAGATCTTGTGGATCGTGGCATTATTCACTGGGTTGATGGTGATGTTGCCCAGCCAAATGTCAGTGGTCGACGATTTCAGTCGGCGTTGGACGGATGCCATTTGGACTGGAAACCGTCGCGTACGTGAAACCATGCGACCGCATCAAGCTAAGTACATCTACTACAGCATTCTTGGCGGGTATGTGTTATGGTCGTTCTTTTGTGCATTTATGTTTAGCAACGCCCCCAAATTGATGACAGATTTCATCGCGAACTTCAATAATTTAGCGATCGGTTTCACCGCGTTTCAATTGTTGTGGATCAATAATCGCCTGTTGCCTCAAGCCGTTCGGCCGAGCTGGTATCACTCAGTCGGTGTGGCGGGTTGCGGAGTGTTTTATCTGGGACTTGCACTGCTTGTATTCATTTTCAAAATTCTACCGATGATAGTCGGGTCGTAAGTGGATGTTTCGATGGCTGATATGAATCTATTTGATCTGTCAAATCGCGTCGCGTTGATTTCCGGTGCGGCGAGCGGGATGGGGCGTGCAGCAGCGATCGCTTTGGCCGCCTACGGGGCGGACCTAGTGTTAGCCGACTTGAATGCCGAAGGCTTGAAGAACACTGCGAGAGAGGTCGAAGACTTAGGGAGTCGCGCCATTGCTGTGAACTGCAACGTGTCCGACCCGGAAGCAATTCGGGCGATGTTCGCCAGAGTCGACAGCGAATTTGGTCGCATCGACTTCCTCGGCAATATTGCAGGCGAAGGATTCTTGGCAAAGCCTGAAGATATCACGCTCGACCAGGTGCAGCAGGTATTTCAGAATCTCGTCTTTGGCCGCTTCTGCATGTGCCAAGAAGCTGGCCGCAGAATGTTGCAAGCTGGCAAGGGAAGTATACTTAACATCGGCTCGCTGGCGAGTACGACGGCGCTCGGTCGAGGTCATATTGCTTACAGTATGGCGATGGGTGCCGTGGTGCAGATGACTCGTGAGTTAAGTACCGAATGGTCGGGGCTTGGGGTGCGAGTGAATGCGATCTTACCAGCTCAAGTAATCAATCCCAGCTTAGAGAAGCGTATCGCCGCGGATCCGTCGATTAAAGAGCAGTGGCTAAGCGGTATTCCCACCGGGCGTCTGGGTGTGCCGACTGATATTCAGGGGTTAGTGGTTTTGCTGGCTTCGGATGCTTCCTCTTGGATCACGGGAACAACCATTCCGATGGATGGCGGTAACCTTGCAGCGAACGCTGGAGCAACGATGCGGAGAGCCCAATGAGTGACGCAAAGCTATACGACTTGCTTGGTCTGTATCGTACCATGCTGCTGATTCGACTTACCGAAGAGGAACTTGCGCGCTGTCATCAACGCGGCCTGATTCACGGTGCCTGCCATACCTATGTTGGACAAGAAGCGATTGCGACAGGAGTCTGTGCGCATCTGAAAAACAATGACCCAATTTTTAGTACGCACCGTGGGCACGGTCATGCACTCGCGAAAGGCATGCCCCCCCGGGAGTTGATGGCAGAATTGTTTGGACGCGCCACCGGTTGTTCTCGTGGTCGCGGAGGTAGTATGCATTTGTTTTCTCCCGAGATCGGCATGATGGGAACCAGCGGTATCGTCGGCCCTTGCATCTTGCAAGCCTGCGGTGGCGGTTACAGTTCGAAGCTGATGCGTACCGGGCAAGTAGCCGTGGCTTTTTTCGGCGATGGTGCGGTGAACAACGGAGCCTTCCATGAAGGGTTGAACATGGCCAGTATCTGGAAACTGCCGGTGCTGTTCATCTGCGAGAACAATCAGTTTGCGACAGAAGTTCCGTTCGAGTATTCAAGCGGAATTGCGGACGTTGGACGTCGCGCGTCCAATTACGGATTACCTGGCTTCGAAGTGGATGGAAACGACGTCGCGGCTGTGTCGGAGGCCGCTGGGGAAGCGGTAGCGCGAGCTCGCGCGGGCAAGGGTGCGACCCTCATCGAATGCAAAACTTATCGTACTCGCGCTCACGCAGAAGGCATGGGCGATTTTACTTATCGGACGCGCGAGGAGGTTGATCAATGGAAACGTCGCTGCCCTATCTCGCTGTTTCGAGAGCGATTGCTGAATGAGCACAAGATCGTCGAAGACGCGATTAAAGCAATCGAAACAGATGTCGCGGCCACCGTGGCTGAAGCGAGACAGTTTGCCGAAAACAGTCCCCCGCCGGAAGCAGCCACGGCTGCAACGCACGTGTACGCACCTATTCGGCCTGTTGCTAGCAGTTCGCAACCAACTGCAGACGCGCGTCTGATCACGTTCACGCAAGCAACTCAAGAAGCGCTTGCTGAAGAGATGGCCTCGAACGCCTCCATCTTTGTCATGGGCGAAGGGATCGGCGTGCGCGGCGGCAACTTCAAAACCACTGCGGGGCTTTATGAACTGTACGGCACAGAGCGATTGTGCGATACGCCGATCTGCGAACGCGGCTTTGTCGGTCTGGCTTGCGGAGCGGCGATGACGGGTACACGTCCAGTGATCGATTTTATGTTCGCAGACTTTGTGCTTGATGGATTTGGCGAAATCGTCAATCAGATCGCCAAGATGCAATACATGTCGAGCGGTCGGTTGAAAATGCCGGTGCTGTTGCGGGGCTGCATCGGGATTGGTCACTCGGCCGCCACGCATCACTCAGGGAGTTACTATTCAATCTACGCTCAGGTCCCCGGGCTGCGGGTGGTTGTGCCATCCAATGCCTATGACGCAAAAGGCTTATTGATACATGCGCTGCGTTGCGACGATCCCGTGATGTTCTTGGAGCATCGCGAGATTTTGACGAACAAGTGCGACGTGCCGCTGGGCGAGTATGAG
This sequence comes from Planctomycetia bacterium, assembly GCA_043771575.1. Taxonomy (GTDB): domain Bacteria; phylum Planctomycetota; class Planctomycetia; order Pirellulales; family Pirellulaceae; genus Aureliella. The sequence continues at coordinate 1,775 of JAYVHC010000086.1, read as the reverse complement.
ATCGAATTCGGCAAAGCTGCGATTGTGCGAGCTGGTCGTGATGTTACCGTTGTCGCACTGGCGAGGATGGTGCATTTGACGATGTCCGTTTGCGAGCGGCTTGAGAGTGAAGGGATCTCGGTCGAGCTGATTGACCCTCGCACGGTATCGCCGTTGGATGTGGATACAATTTTGCAGTCCGTTGCGAAGACCGGGCGATTGCTAATTGTTGACGAGCCGCCGGCGGCTTGCGGTTTTGCATCTGAGATTGCGGCGCAGGTTGTTGAAGCTGGGTTTGATGATCTGGACGCACCCATTCGTCGCTTGACGGGCGTATTCACACCGACGCCGTATAGCCCGTCGATCGAAAGCGCAGTGGTGCCTACCGCCGACGCAATCGCCGCAGCCATTCGATCTTTGAGTCAGGAGTGAACATGGCTTTTGAAATTGTCATCCCACGATTGGGTTGGTCGATGGAGGAGGGAACCTTTTCGGGCTGGCTAAAGAAGGAAGGTGATTTCGTTCGATCGGGCGAGGCACTTTTTTCGCTCGAAGGTGAAAAAGCCATTCAGGATATTGAATCGTTTGATGAAGGCATCTTGCGAATTCCGCCGCAAGGACCAAGTGTCGGAACGATTGTCAAAGTGGGCGCGATCGTGGGCTATCTTGTCGCCGAGGGTGAACCGCTAACATGGTTGACAACACCTCCAACGGAACTTGAAAGCACTTCAGTATCCGCTTCGCCGCAACCTTCGAGCGTACCGCCCGTCGCGTCGCCTTCGGTCCGCAGACGGGCTCGGGAAATGGGCGTTGAGTTAGGCAACGTTGTCGGTACGGGTCCACGCGGTCGAATCACTACTCCAGATGTTTTACGGTCTCAAACGCCGACGACGGTCATTGGTCCCACCAAGCGCGCGAACACCAGCCCAGCAGCAGGTCGCAGAGCGATGTCAAGTCCACGTGCGCGGAGGGTTGCCCGCGAGCTGAATGTGGATTGGAAGTTGCTCACTGGCAGCGGTGCAAATGGGCGAGTCAGAGAGCGCGATGTTCGTGCGGCACTACCACACCTTGTTGCGTTTGGAGTGCGACAACCGATCACAACCCGCAGGCGCATTATTGCGGAACGACTGACCGCCAGCCGCCAGCAAACGGTGCCTGTAACGCTAACCTTAAGAGCTGATGCTTCAAAACTCATTGCGCTTCGCGAGCAACTGAAAACAGCCGCCGGTTCGTCAGCGGTACCAAGCTATCAAGACATGACTATTAAAGTGGTCGCCAACGTCCTTATGCGACATCCACGCATGGCTGGTCGCTGGGAAGAGGACGGGATTATCGTACCTCGGGACCACGAAATGAATATCGGCATAGCCGTTGATACCGACGACGGGTTGCTGGTGCCAGTGATTCAAGATGTTAACAAATTAACACTTGCCGAAGTTGCCGAAAAAAGCCGTGCGTTGATCCAGCGCGCTCGCGAAGGAAAACTACTTGCCAGCGACATGCGAGGCGGTGTCTTCACGGTGACGAATCTGGGTGCGTTTGGCATCGACGCGTTTACGCCCGTGATCAATTTGCCGGAGTCTGCAATTTTGGGCCTGGGCGCGATTCGCTTGGAGCCTGTCGCGACTCCCGATGGTCAGCTGGTGGCGCGCCACCAGCTGAGTTTGAGCTTGACGTTTGACCATCGCGTCATCGACGGAGCGCCCGCCGCCCGATTTCTCCAGGACCTTGTGGCTTCGATTTGCGATCCTTATGCACTCCCGTCGAACTAGTGGGTGAGATCGGACATAGGCGGT
>JAYVHC010000085.1:0-2718 GCA_043771575.1 Planctomycetia bacterium | reverse complement strand
GCATTTAGCGGCTTGCCTTGCATCGGTACTACGGCTTGCAGTTGCAGGTTACGAAGTCGACAGACACTCTTGGCCGCCGAATCACCTTCCACAATGAAGAGTTCTGAACCGCAGCCCGGCGTGTGCTCAGTGCAATCGTGCAAGGTAGGTGGAAGATAGTGCTGATGGTCCATGGGGCGCAGTCGGCTGTATCGGAGTTTCGGCGAAAGCCTAGTTGGACAGCGCCACTTGGTAGCACAGTACAAGCCCGAAGCGCAAGCGAGTGAATGAGTTGCGCGGATTCACTCGCTTGCGCTTCGGGCTTGTATTCCCCGTGTTTTAGCACAAAGTGGCGCTGTCCAACTAGCATAACCGATCGAATCGTTTAGTTTAACCGCGTCTAACCTGCTTACGGGCCCCGATCGCATTCCTCAATACTGGCCAATGTTCGACTCCCCATCCCGTTAGTGACTACAGCCACTAGCCACGGATCTCGAAGTTGTGGTCCTTTGCGGTTTGTCTTTCGTCCAATGCTTATTCGCTGGCTGCGAATAGTTTGGCCGTTGGCAGCCACCGAGCAGGTTGAGTCGTCTGCTTCGAAACCCGCGGCTAACGCAGACGGCTCACTTATACGAACCCTCTCACATTTACGGCCATTAAACCAACTGCAATCGGAGGGTGGCGGTACCATTCGGAGTGGTTTGAATTATCCTAGTAGCTTTCATGACTCCGATTTGTAGTGCCGTTCGAGTCGTAAGGTTCGCCATGATTCATGCTCGTTACAAGTATGCTGTCCGTACACTTCTGCTTCAGTTCTCATTCCGATGCTTGAGCTGCTTGCTAGCCAGTTTACTGTTGGTTACTCAGGTACTTGCTCAAGGTACCACCCCTGATGTTGGCATTCGTTTCCAACCCCCCACCGCGGTTCTTTTCACCAATGCACGAATCACCGTTAGTCCGGAGCGCGTTTTGGATGATGCGGACTTGCTCGTTCGAGATGGCAAGATTGTTGCCGTCGGAGTGGACTTGGCGGTGCCGCCGGATGCGGAAGTTATCGATTGCCAGAACAAGCAGTTGTACCCAGGTTTGATCGATGCCTACGTCGAGTTCCCGACCACCAGCCCTGCACCGCCTGCAGTTTCATGGAATGCAAGTGTGCAACCCCACCGCTCGTTAAGCGAGCAATTGAAACCTGACAACGGCAAGCTCCAAGCGCTCCGCAAATCGGGCATAACGATGTTGCTGGCGGCACCCGATAATGGAATCTTCAAGGGTGAAAGCTGTATCATTACCACTGCCGAAAAGCCGCTGGAAACCACATTGCTGAAATCCAACGTGTTTCAGCACATTCGCTTGCTCCCCGAACGTCAATCGCGCGGCAGCTACCCCAGCAGTCCCATGGGTGCTGTCGCTTTGGTACGGCAAACCCTGTTGGATGCTACTTGGTATCAGCAGGCTCTGCAGGCTTTTGAATCGAATGCTGCGATCCCAGCTCCCGAAGTCAACGTATCGCTCGCAGCCTTGGAAGCGGTGGTGCGTGGTCGCAAAACCACAATCATTGACGGCCCGAACGATCTATATGCGCTGCGAGCCGATCGGATGGCGAAAGAATTTTCACTCAAGGCGGTGATTCGTGGATCTGGGCGAGAATATCGGCAGTTGAATGCTATGGCGGCGACTGGGCGAGAGTTTATTGTGCCAGTTGATTTTCCAAAGCCGCCTGAAGTGGACACACTGGCGGCAGCCCTCGATGTCTCCCTCCAATCTCTGATGCATTGGCACTTGGCACCTGAGAATCCTGGTCGTATGGAAAAAGCTGGCATCGAATTTGTACTCACTTCCGACACGCTTGCTTCGGCAAGCGAATTCTTACCAAATGTGATCAAAGCGATCGATCGAGGGCTTTCAGAATCCACCGCGCTGGCGGCGCTGACGACTCGACCGGCAAAATTGTTGGGGGTGGATCACTTGGCCGGTACGCTGCAAACTGGAAAACTCGCGAACTTCATCGTCACGGATGGTCCGCTGTTTGGCGCCAAAACCAAGATCCTCGAAACTTGGGTTGCTGGAAATCGCGACGTTTGGAGCGAGCAAGCTCATACCGATTTGCGCGGAACCTGGAAACTTGAACTTGCCGGCGATACGGCTCCAAAGCAGTTACAGCTAAAGCTCTCTGGCACGCAAGAAAAAGTCAAAGCGGAGCTAGGAGTTGTAGGTGCGTTTGCGGAGAAGCCAGCCAAAGAGAAAGAATCAACTAAAGAAAAAGCTCCTGAAGCTAGCGCGCCCGCAGAAAAGCCGCCAGAGCCCAAAACACCTGACACAGAAAAGAAAGAGAGCGAAAAGAAGGGCGACCTAACGAAAGAGGAAAAAGACTCGAAACCAACACTGTCGAAGATTGAATTCAAGCAATTTAAGTATGACGGATACCGCTTGACCGGAAGTTTTCGGTCGGACACGCTTCGCAAAGACTCAGACGGCATGGCTTACTTTACCGCTGTGGTTTCTGAGAAAGCGGATGTCAAGGAGTTCCTTGGGTCGATTCAGTGGCCGGACGGAAAAACAACTCCATTGACCGCCACGTTGCCCAACGATGATACTGGTAAGAAACAAGCCAAAGAAGCCGAAAAGAAGGATGACAAAGCGATTGAAGAACCCTTGGATTGCGAGGTGAATTTTCCGCTGGGAGCTTATGGTACGAAGGGAGTTAGCGACCAAGCTGAATGGGTGCTGATTCGCGGC
>JAYVHC010000084.1:0-5315 GCA_043771575.1 Planctomycetia bacterium | reverse complement strand
GCAGCGCGTGGTTTCAGAAAATCTCGCCTCAACCAACGAACTGCGAACTGCGCCGCAGCCTGATAACGGCGAGACACTGCAGCACCTGACGTCGGTCGCCGATCAGATGCAAGGTTTGACAACGCAATTGGATGAGGTGAAAAGCCACCTCGGTTCACTGCAGCGCGTGGTTTCAGAAAATCTCGCCTCCACCAACGAACTGCGAACTGCGCCGCAGCCTGATAACGGCGAGAGACTGCATCACCTAACGGAAGTGGCGAACCAACTCAACCTACTATTGCAAGATATGAGCGCGCGGCAGATCTCAACAGAAGATACTAATCAAGTTTGGCGACAGCAACTTCAGACGCAAATCGGGGAACTGAGGGATTCAGTTTCAGCCCCCGAATCATCAATCCTCAGGGCGAATGAGATCCGGCTGATTCAACCAAACGAAATAGCCGCTGAAATTGCGCCCAGGTTCTCTCAAAAATTCGATTCGCCGCACGCAATCGCAATGCATGGATTCGATCAACGGTCGATCGAGCCTGAAATAATTGAGCTTGAGGCCAAGTCATCTGATTGCGCCGTGCAAGTTGGCAACGAAGAAGTTGCCGAAGAAACTCCAGTTCCTGCATCGACTGGTACCGCATCCTCTGATGCGATTGTCAATCTTTTCAACCATTACGCTTGGAATTCAGAGTCATCCGAGGACCCCGCTTTCGCCCCTGCAATCGAATCGGCGCCAGCCCCAAGCACCGCTGCCTCGGCCATCGGTTGGGAGGTGGAGGAATCGCCAATCACGCCACCAGCCATAGACTTTGGTGCGACCTCCGTGAACTTCATCGAAGAGACGATTGAAGAGACTTCGCTGGCAGAGGAATCTGCTGCCGATAACTTACCCTCGTGGTGGACTGACGATGATAGAACTCAATTCAACGATGACGCGCGGGCGGCGGATATCCCTGAACCAGTTGCAACCCCTGACGAAGCAGCCAGCTTTCAAACTTCTTCAGTTTGGGAAGTTCAGATTGATGTCGAACCAGCACCCTTTGAGCTTGACGCTCGCGTAAACAGCGATAGCGCGCCCTTACCAAATTCCCTTATCGCGAATTTTTCGACTCAAGACCCTGCCATTGGCGAAGTGTCACTGGACAGTGATGAATCTCAAGAACTGTCATCCTTGCTAGAACGGTTTGACTTTGCGAGCGAGCCGATTTCAGATGACCTCGTGAACCCAGGCGGCGATCACAAGTCAATCTCTGAGCCACTGAATGAGGCGATTGCTGCCGACATTCCAACTCAAGACTTTGCAAGTTTCGTGCTTCAGGCGGAACAAGACGAAATTGAGATGATTGACCATTCGGAGGCCGAGCATGTTCGCGCTGAAAGACTGGTAGCACCCGATCTGGTCGCAGTCCAGCCTGATATGGATGCCTTGTCAGAACCCAAAGGCGATGAGGAAGAAGAGAGTGTTGAAGACTCCATGAAGCGTTTGATGGCTCGGATGCGAGGTGGAAGCTTGGAGGAGGAGCCGAAACTAAGTTCGCCCCCGCCTGTCGCGCTGGCGCCTGCCACATCCGCACCACTTGTGGATTCAACGAGTCCATCGAAGATCACCTTGCCCGCGCCAGTAACGGAACGAGTGCCCAGCAGCACGACAAGTCCGTTCAATCCAGAGGAATATGTTCCGAAAGCGCTCGCGCCGGAGAAGAATCGCAATATGGCTGCGATGCGCGAGTTGGCCAATACATCCGCTCGCTCAGCAATTCAAGTAAGTGCCCGCCGTCGCTACGGAACAGCGATCGCATTGAAACTGGCGATTGCTTTAATTGGCCTGGGTGTCGGTGTGACGCTTGTGATGATCAATGGATTCAACGTCAACATCGGTTTGATTGCAGCGATTGCGTCTTTCTTGGTAGCCTTGATTTGGGGCTTCGATGCGTTTACTACACTCAAACCGTTGCTTCGCACCGCCGGAGAAACGATTGAATCAGCTAAACCGACCGAGCCTGAAGGTGGGCTATAAAAACATTATAGAACGATTGTCCTCAATCGTTCCGGACGCCCGCTGGCTCACTTGAACGTTTTCATCGGTGGATAAATGCGCTGCGCTTCGGTCCCGTGCCCTACGGCAGAATGGTTGGGGACAACCATTCTACACTTTTTATCAGCGCAGCTTGAAGGTGTCGCGTAGTCTCGCGTTCTAGGATGCACACGCACGCGAGCTTACTCCAACTCTGGAAGTAAGCTCCGCTTCTTATTCAAATCGATGTCGTTTGATGCTAATATGTGAAGCATCACGAATCGTTTGACAGGCTGAGACTTTTTCGTCCAGCAGCAACCCACCTCACTCACTTCAGGTCGAACCATGATTTTCAATCTAGCGAAGCCAGGTTGGCTTGCATGTGGACTGCTTATGGTCTGCTTCAGTTATGCGAATGCACAATCACAAGAATTCCAGTTGAAAGAACACGCAGGCGGAATTCAAGTCCTACGTGGCGACAGGATAGTGGCGGACTATCTGACCAAGAGCTTTAGTAAACCAATCATTTGGCCGATCTTGGGACCTACCGGTGCCAAAATGACTCGCGACTATCCCATGGTCGCTGATTCGAAAGGTGAAGAGCATGATCATCCCCATCATCGATCACTATGGTTCACTCATGGAGAAGTGAACGATATTGATTTTTGGTTGGAAGGTGAGGGCAAGGGCGGCATTACAGAACACCTCGAATTCACCGAAAAATCTGCAGGAAAAACTGCGGTCATTGGTTCGCGAAATCTATGGAAATCGCCAGCGGGCGAAATGGTGCTCAGCGACAGTCGTCGGTTTACTTTCGGAGCTGACAATTCCGCGAACTGGATTGATTGCGAGATCGAGTTGCGGGCGAGCGAAGGAGACGTGCATTTTGGTGACACTAAGGAAGGTACGTTTGGTATTCGCGTAGCCGAATCGATGAAGGTCAAAGCCAAGACTGGCGGCAAGATTATCAATAGCGTCGGTCAAACCGATTTAGCCGCTTGGGGTCAACCTGCGGATTGGGTCGATTACTTCGGGCCTGTTGGCAGTGAAACACTGGGTGCTGCAATACTGTGCCATCCCTCCACATTCCACCACCCCAATCGCTGGCACGTCCGCGACTACGGACTATTTGCCGCCAATCCATTTGGCGTCTATCACTTCACTGGCGCGAAAGAAAAAACCGCGGGCGTGCATTTGAAGAAGGGCGACAAGCTGCTCTTTCGATACCGCGTCTTGCTCCACTCTGGCGATGAAAAGTCCGGGAAGATCGCCGAGCGCTATGCTGAGTTTGCCAAGACTGAGTTCTCGGCGCTCAAGTGATCTGTAAACATTCCCCGATCCGCGACACTAGGTCGACACCAGGTCGGCGGGCGCAGCATCGCAAACGCAGGCTGGAAGCTTGCGCCACTTACAGAGTATCGAGTGGGTCGATGTCGATCACATACTGCACGTCCTTGGGCGTTTTGATTTCGGCAACGGTGCGGACCAGCAAGCGGTTGAGCGGTTCGGCCTGAGTGGTCATCATCAACGCGTGAAAACGATATTTGCCACGCAGTTTTGCGAGCGGTGGCGGAGCGGGGCCAAGGATCCGGCAGTCGATGCCTTGTTGCTTACGAGTCGCTTGAAGTCGCTTGACGAACGACTCGGCGAACTCTTCAACTTCGGCGAGATCAGGTCCGCGCATGATGACTCGAGCTAGGCAACCGAACGGTGGATAACCAAATTGTTCGCGTTTGACGAGTTCGTCGACAGCGAAGCCCTTAAAGTCATGCGTCGAAGCCGCGATAATGGACGGATGATCGGGCGAGAAGGTCTGTACCATCACATGACCAGACTTCTCGCCGCGACCCGTGCGGCCCGCAACTTGCGTCACCAATTGAAAGGTGCGTTCACTCGCTCGGAAGTCAGGAAAGTGCAAGGCGCTATCGGCATTGATGACTCCAACCAATAAGACGTTCGGAAAATCCAGGCCTTTGGCGATCATCTGCGTACCGAGCAATATGTCGACTCGACCCTCACGAAACTCGGTGAAGACACGCTCGTGGCTGCCCGGCTTGCGCATCGTGTCGCTATCCATGCGCGCCAGCGTTGCCTTGGGGAAACGCTGCTGCACCTCGACTTCTAAGCGCTGTGTCCCCAGTCCGCTAAATCGAATCCCAGCGAAACTGCATTTGGGGCAGGTGGATGGGGTTGCAATCTGGTAGTCGCAGTAATGACAAATCGCTTTGCCGCCGTCCCGATGGTGCGTCAACGGCAAATCGCAATCGGGGCACGACACCACATCGCCACATGCTGGGCATTGAATTGTCGTCGCGAATCCGCGTCGGTTAAGCAACAGAATCACTTGACCTTGGGCCTTAAGCGTTTCATGGATGCCCTGCTGCAATTGCCGCGAGAGCGAACCTCGTGAGGGTTCGCTGGAACATTGACGCAGGTCGATGATGGTCACATGCGGCAATGGTCGGTTATGAATGCGGCGCGGTAATGTGGCGAGTCGATATTGTCCGAGCTGAGCGCGCCGCCAGCTTTCAAGTGAAGGAGTTGCCGAGCCTAAGACAAGTGGAATCTGCTCTAGGAAAGAACGGTGCAAGGCGACATCGCGAGCGTGATAGCGAGGCAAGGTGTCTTGCTTGAATGATTGCTCATGCTCTTCATCGATCACGATCAATCCCAATCGCGGCACTGGGGCAAAGATCGCACTGCGTGGGCCGATGACAACTGGCACTTGGCCGGAAGCGATCATACGCCATTGATGATGCCGTTCAACGGGGCTCATGTTACTGTGCAGCAGGGCGACTTGGCCAAAGCGCTGCACAAAGCGTTGTCGCGTTTGCGGCGTGAGACTGATCTCGGGCACGAGCACGATGGCTTGCCGGCCGTAGGCTAGCACTTCGTGAATCGCTTGCATGTAGACTTCGGTCTTGCCACTGCCCGTAATGCCATACAGCAACACCGTCTGTTGCTTACCCGAGTTGAGGGCATCCAAAACATGTGCTAGAGCTTGACGTTGATCGACGCTGAGTGCCAGCGGTGGTCCTTGTGGGCGAGGAGGGCGGTTGCCGAGTTCATCAAAAACGCGTTCATTTTTCGCTTCGATGTAGCCCTGCTCGCGCAGCGAATTGATCGGACCGGTCGAACATTCGGCGAGCTTTTGCAGTTGGTCGATCGTCACACCACCGCCGGCTAGAATCAATTGACGCAAAACGCTCTGTTGCTTGGCGGACAGGTTCTTCAGTTTCTCGTCGTTGTTGGCTGCGGCAGTGGGATAGAGCATGACGCGCTCGCGGCTGCCGGCTGATGCGCGCACGCC
>JAYVHC010000083.1:0-18418 GCA_043771575.1 Planctomycetia bacterium | reverse complement strand
CATTTTTTTCGGAGGTTGTAAGACCTCCGCTTCCTGCCGAAGTGATCACAACTTAAACATGGAATTGGATGGCTGATGTTGGGTTCAAAATTACAATTTTGCGGACTCCTGTTCGTTGCTGCAACGCTTCTTGGGTGTAACGACATTCCGGCTGGCCAAAGGCCGACTGCACCGGTTGAAGTCAGCATTACTTACCAGGGCAATCCTGTAGCGGGTGCGACGGTGACATTCATTCCCTCCGAGGAACCTAAGGCTGCGACTGGCATTACCAGCAGCGCCGGCGTTGCAATTTTAACTACTTACAAACCCCAAGATGGTGCGATTCTTGGTAACAATTTGGTAGCCATTACCAAAATGGAAGTAGATCCCAAAGGTGAAAAACCACCAGCGGACCCAACTCAAGCGGACGTTGTGGGCTACACGCCGCTTACTCCACTGAAGAGTCTACTTCCGAAAAAGTACTCTATGCCGGGTACTTCGGGCATTCAAGCCGACGTGGTAAAAGGCAAGAATACGTTCAAGTATGATCTCGAATAGCCGACCGTCTCCCAGCCTCGATCGTTGAAGTTGTATGAGCATCCATGCGTACTACGTCCGACTGATGTTCATCGCGATCGTTGCGTCGTCCTGCCTATTCGGCAGACTTCTCGGTTTTGGCAAAGTCACCTGCGACGGCAATCACTAGGCGGGCAGGGTCGATGTACTTTCGCAAAGCAGCGTTAACTTTCGGCACGTCTAACTCAGCGACGGCCGTTTCGAATTTGTTGTGATATTCCATTGTACGTTGGGCGAAGATGGTACCGGCCAGAATCTGCGTAAGCGCAGTGTCACTGGTGCGAGAAAGTTGCTCGCCTTGTAAGTAGCCCTGCTTTGCTGCGGCGAGTTCATCGTCAGTGATGCCGTCTTGCAGCAGCACATCAATCTCTTGCTTGATCGCCGTCATCAGTTTTTCTTTATTTTCCGGGTTGGTAATGGCAAACAGCGTCAATCTCGCTCGCTCGTCGACCGGATGCGCACTTAGGCCGGAACCGACGCTGTACGACAGTCCCTCTTTCTGACGAATACGTTCACCCAAACGCGAAGACATTGCACCGGCCCCCATAATGTAGTTGCCAATCAGCAGTGCCGGATAATCTGGGTTATCGTCGCGCATCGCAATCGCTTCGCCAGCGTAGAAGACCGCATTGGCCTTATCTGGAGTTTCAATTTTCTCAACTTTGCCCGCGATGGTGGTAATGGCCGGTTGCGCAACGCGCTCTTGGGGCACATTGGTCGTCCAACCCGAGAGCATCGTTTCAAATGCTCTCTCCAAGGCAACCGCCTCGAAGTCGCCGACCGCTGTGACCTCGCCAAATTGTCCGCTGAGCAATTTGCTGTGCATTTCTCGGACTTGTTCAATCGTAACAGCCTTGTAACGTTCGATGCGTTCTTCGAGCGTTGGAACGTAACGGATGTTATCCTTGTCGAACGGCGACAACGCACGGCTGACGGCTAGACCGGCAAGCGCTTGCGGCTCAGTGATGCGAGATTCAGTGCCGGTGATCGCTTGCCGACGCAATACCTCCAGTTCTTCTTTTTCAAATCGGGGTTGTCGCAAGATCTCTCCTACCAAAGGCAGCAGCTCCTCTAAATATTCACGCTTCGTTTCAATTGATACTGAAAGCAAGCCGTTGCCGCCGGTGGAAATATCCACCTTGGCGCGCAACTCGTCGAGCCGATCTTGCAGTTGCTCGTGGGTTAAGTTCTTGGTGCCCCGCAGCATCAAGTCGGGCATGAATTCCGCGGCGGTTACATATGGCAACAGAGCTTGTTCGTTGCCATAACGCAAATTCAAATCGATATTAACCATTTGACCGCGCGTTTTCTTGGGCAGCCACGCGGTTTTCAATCCGTTGCTCAACTTGCCACGCTGCGTTTTCGCTTCGATGGCAAGAGGATCGGGATCGAACGTTTCGCCTTGCTGCAATTCGTCGCGGCCCGCATAGCCGGCCAGCACTTCGGACAAATCAGGTCGTGTGGGCACTTCAATGCGTTCGCTTTTTTCCGTAGGAGTGAACAGGCCGAGGGTTCGGTTATTGCGGCAAAGATATTTGCTTGCTACGGCCGTACATTCCTCGGCTGTGGTTGCTTCGACGTTGTCGCGAAACAGAAAATACAACCGCCAATCGCCTTCTGCCGCCCACTCGCTCAGTTCGATCGCAATATCTTTCGAATCGCTTGCACGCAGCTCGCGATCTTTCAGAAACTGAGTCTTCGCGCGTTTTAGCTCTTCTTCTGTAATCGGACTTTGCCCAACCTCTTCGACGGTTTTCAACAAAGCCTCCTGTGCGGCTTCAAGCGACTTTTCCCGGCCGACTTGAACGCCGAACATCATTAGGCCTGGATCATGCAGAGCCATCGCAAACGACGAAGTACTAGTCGCAAGATCAGGGACAACTAAATTGCGATACAGCCGACCGCTAGGTTCTGTCCCGAAAATATAGCCCAGCAATTCCACCGCAGCGAACTCGCGATGCGCGCCGCTTGGTACGTGATACGCGGTGGTAATCAACTGCGTCGTACCCACTCGACGCAACGTCACTGCGCGTTCGCCATCTTGAGGTGGTTCGGTGGTGTACGTGCGGTCCATTGGACTCTCGGGCGCCGACAAGGCGCCAAAGTACAGTTCGACAAGCTTGATGCATTTCTCCGGTTCGAATTTCCCGGAAACAACCAACATGATATTGTCCGGGCGATAGAACTTGCGATAAAATGCTTGCAAACGATCTATAGGCACACGTTCGATATCACTACGATTGCCAATGGTCGAACGCCCATAGTTGTGCCATTCGAACGCGACCGCTTGCACGCGTTGCATGAGCACACGTTGTGGACTGTTCTCGCCACGCTCGAATTCGTTGCGAACAACCGTCATCTCGGAAGCCAAGTCTTCACCCTTAACGTAGCTATTCATCAGCCGATCTGCCTCGAGTGAGATCGCGAACTCGAGATTCTCAGTCGCCTGAGAATCGCTGGCGGCTGGCAACGTTTCGTAATAATTCGTGCGATCAAGCCAAGTCGTACCGTTGAAATCCGCGCCGCGATTCTTGAGCTCTTCGGGAATCTTGGCGTGGCTGGGTGTACCTTTAAAGAGCATATGCTCCAGCAAGTGAGCCATCCCCGCCTCGCCATAGCCTTCATGACGCGAACCGACGAAGACCGTCATGTTGACCGTGACCTGTGACTTGCTTTCGTCAGGAAACAGCAGCAATTGAACGCCGTTATCGAGCTGATGCTCAGTAATTCCTTCAATCGACGTGATTTGTTTTGCCATCTGCTCTTCCGCGAACGCGATTGAAATTGAAAAATGAAATAGAGCAACACCCGCCGCAATGCCGGTGAGCCAACCGCTAGAACTCCGATTCGACACGGTTTACCTCCTTTGAAGGTTGATCAGCGAGTTTTCAGTTACTGACGATGCCAAGACGACTCGTTGGCAGGTTATTGTAGCGCAAAAGGCTACTCGCGTTCAGTGGGCATCCAGTTTGCAAGCCGCTTTCAGCTTTCGGGCGATCAGCGAGTGTCCGGTTGCCGATTCGCTTGCGCAGCCCTGTAAACCAATTTGCCACCAAGGTAAGTACTTTCGACTTGAATATCACGAATTTCAGCGACTGGGCAAGTCAAAATGTCTCGGTCGAGAACGATAAAGTCGGCGAGTTTTGCGGGTTCAAGGGAGCCCTTTTCTGCTTCCTCGAAAGTCAGGAAGGCATTATTGATCGTGTAGAATCGAATGGCTTCTTCGCGGGTAATGACTTGTTCCGGGTGCAACGGTTTGTCCATACCGCGTGGAGTTCTTGTCAGGGTAATCCAGATGCCGAGAAATGGGTTGTAGGGATTCACTGAACGCATCGAGCCGATTTTCTGCATGTGATCCGAACCGCCGCCAAATTTGATGCGACTATCGATTAGTTTACGGTAGGGTTGAAAGTACTCGGTACGATCTTCGCCGAACTGACGCAGCAGCGTCTTACCGTCAAGCCACAGCCACACGGGTTGAATATCGGCAACGATACCCAGGCGGCTCATGCGCTCGATGGCTTCAGCGGACATGAAATTGCAATGCGTGATGCATGGTCGGCCGGGGGCAACGGGAGATTCCGAGTCGACTTTCTCGTAAGCGTCGATCAATGCATCAACGGCGGCATCGCCCACAGAATGCGCGGTGATTTGCAATTCGTTTTCGAGGCAGATTTTGGCGATCGTATAGAGCTTTTCAGGTTCGACATATAACAAGCCGCGGTAGTTTGGATCGTTGATCGCATAAATCGAGCTGACTCCCCAGGGCTGGCGCATGTACGCGCTGCCCGTGAGCATGCCACCATCGAGAAAGATCTTTGCGCCCCGCAGCCACAGCATGTTGTTGTATGCGTGCAAGGGATTCGCTGCAGCATTTTTCACTTGCGCGGTAATTTGTTCGAGTGAGCTTTGGGCGTTTAGGCCATAGGATAGAAATACTCGACAACTCAGTTTCCCATCGTCGCGCAGCGCTTTAAAGATCTCAATGGCATCGTCGCTGGCCGAACGATCCGCGATACTCGTAATGCCGACGCTGTTATAGTCTTGTAGCAAATCGAACAAGCGCTGGCGACGCTCGGCTACGGAGGGCTTGCGCTCAGGGCTCTTTACTTTGGCCAGTCGCGTGCAACTTCGCAAAATTCCGCTCGGTTCGCCGGACGAGGGGTCCAGCTCAATGTAACCGGGTTCGCCATCGGTGATTTTGAACTCACGGTCGATACCGCTCAACTTCATTGCCAGTGAATTGAGCGCGGCGTCGGGACCTGTGCGGAAGTAAACAGGGTTGTTGGGTGCCACCTCGTCCAACTCGGCGCGGGTCGGAAAACGTTGTTCAGCAAGTCGAGTAACGAATACCTGGCCAACCGAAATCCATTCGCCGTCATCCAAAAGCTCAGCGCGACCACGGATGTACTCAAGCACATCGGCAATCGACAACATGTCAGGCATTTTGTGATCAAACTCATACTCGGCTGCTCCCGTGGCATGCACGTGCGAATCGATCAAGCCAGGCAACACAGTTTTGCCTTGCAAGTCGAGCAGTTCGGTCTTTGTTTCCGCCAGCCGGAGCACCTCCGCATTATCGCCGACCGCGATGATGCGCTCGCCGCGGATGGCCATCGCTTCCGCAATTCGAAACTGAGCATCGACGGTCACGAGTCTCGCATGATGGACAATCAAGTCCGGAGCCTGCGCGATTGCGGGGTGGGCACTGGCCGCGCTCAGGGCAAATCCGCAGAAACAGCATACTGGCGAAAGAAGTAGTCGCATATTGTTGATCGATTATGGGTAGCTTGGCGGGCAAAAGTGGCGAGAGCTGTAGTTTAGCAGATGGCGGTGCGCGTTTGTGCAGTCCCGAACGGGTTGTGAATTAATGGGGTCCAGTCGCTCTGCGACTCGCCTACGCTCACGAAATCGATCGCCGATGATCAGATTATGACATCGAGTTGCGGAGCAACTCGTCCGCGTTTTCACCCAATTGATGATGCCCGGGTGGCACCGGTGGCACTCATTTCAGGTAAGTATTTCCGACTAAGTCCCAAGCGAAAAATTTGCTAAACTGAGGCCGTTACTAGCGGCCCATAGCAAACACCTACAGCAAAGGATCTCGCATGGCATTCACGATTGACGAATTCATTCGTTCAACCGCCCAAGACGACGCGGCCCATGATTACTTCCAGCTCGAAACCCCACGCATGCTGGAAGTCAATCTCGAATCGATGGTCTGGATAAAAGCCGGCGCGATGGTGGCTTATGTCGGACAGATCAAATTTACGCGCGAAGGGATTCTTGAACAGGGCATTGGCAGTTTGCTCAAACGAACCGTTTCGGGCGAAGGGGCCAAACTTACCAAGGCCGAAGGGCGCGGCAAACTGTACCTTGCCGACTCGGGTAAGACGATCCAAGTCCTCAAGCTCAACAATGAAGCGATCGTGGTCAACGGCAGCGACTTGCTGGCGTTTGAACCCACGTTGAAATATGAAATCAAGATGACAAAGAAACTGGCCGCTATCGTGTCAGGCGGGTTGTTCAACGTCCGCGTGCAGGGCATCGGCTTGATTGCTATTACATCGCACTTCGAGCCGCTGACGCTGCGCGTTGAACCTGGAAAGCCGATTCGAACGGACCCGAATGCTACGATTGCGTGGTCGGGGAATTTGCAACCTGAATTCAAGACTGACGTGTCGCTGAAGAGTTTCTTCGGACGCGGTAGCGGGGAATCGATACAAATGGAGTTTAACGGCGATGGGTTTGTAGTAATTCAGCCGTACGAAGAAGTCAGCATGCAACACGTGGCAGGAGGTTAAAGGATCGTTGACCCATGACTGAAGCAGACAATACAGATTCTCAAAGCCAACCCGTCGCGCCGCGCCATTCAGCTGCAGCGCGTGATCCGCTTCACGGGGTGACCCTGGAGTCCATGCTCGTGCGGCTGGTCGATCGACACGGCTGGTCTGAAATGGCCGAGCAGATTCCGATTCGTTGTTTTTTGTTTGACCCAAGTATCAAGTCCAGTTTGGTATTTCTACGTCGAACACCTTGGGCGCGGAAAAAGGTGGAAGACTGGTACGCTTACGACGCCCGACGCTTTTCCATGGAATCGCACGACCCACCCGCGAACGAGCGGTTACCGTGAGTTGCAACTGTGCGCGTTCGGGCACCAAAGACCCTATTAAGCACGCGTGCAGAAGTATTTTTGCATAACATGTAGCCGACGTCGCTCCCATGCCGGCTGTCGTGAGTGCATCAAGCACTGTGAAGAGGGTAAGAAATAAGCTATAAAAATCCATGAAGCGAGCGTTACCAAAGTTGCGTTGCTGAGCATTGTGCGATGCTAACTTAAGCTCAGGAAATCATGGAATGACGAGTGATCCGCTAATCCTGGTAGTAAACGCCGGCTCGTCAAGCCTGAAGCTTACGGTGTTTGTCGGCGACTGCGTCTCACTGCGGGCAACGGTCGAACGGACGAACCAAACCGCCGTCGAACGCCGATTTTGGATTAAAGACAGGGACGGAAAAGAGGTACTTTGCGGCACGCTGCCATCGGCTGAACATTCAACGCTTCTGCAAGTCGTGCTGGACACAGTCGTTAAGCAATTACCCGGGCATAGCGTAGCAGCCATCGGGCACCGCGTCGTTCACGGAGGGGACCAGTTCACAAGGCCTGTTCGCATAACCCCGGCGGTATTGTCTGCGCTGGAGTCCCTCGCCCCGCTCGCCCCACTACATCAACCGCACAACTTGGCCGAGATCAGGGCTGTGGCGAGTCTTCTTCCAGACGTACCTCAGGTTGCATGTTTCGACACGGCGTTCCATTCGACGATGCCGAATCAAGAACGCATGCTTGGTTTGCCGCGCTCATACTTCGACAAAGGAGTACTGCGTTATGGATTTCACGGTCTTTCGTATGAGTCCATTGCTGGTCGGTTGCTGGGGATCGACCCGCGAGCCGCAGTCGGGCGGACAGTCGTTTGCCACCTTGGGAGCGGGGCCAGCCTGTGTGCATTGCTGGCTGGCAAAAGCATGGCTACGACCATGAGTTTCACTCCGCTTGACGGCCTGCTGATGAGCACTCGTGCCGGGGCGATAGACCCTGGAGTTGTGCTTTACCTGCTTCGCAACGAGCGATTGACACCAGACCAAGTGGAGCGTCTGCTCGACCGCGAGTCGGGGCTACTGGGAGTGTCTGGGATCAGTTCGGACGTACGGGATTTGCTGGCCAGCTCTGCGCCTGAAGCCGCCGAAGCCGTGGATCTGTTTTGCTATCGGGTGGCTCGCGAACTCGGTGCGATGATTGCTGTGCTCGAAGGACTCGACGCTATCGTCTTCACTGGAGGTATTGGTGAGAATTCGCCGGAAATTAGGCACAAGATTTGCACACGGCTAATGTGGCTCGGTGCGCAGCTCAATCATACGGCCAATCGGGCGGGAAACATAGTTCTGAACAGTGACGGGAGCCGGATCTCCATTCTTCGTGTCCCGGCGGACGAGGAGGCGATGATTGCCAGGCATACGGCCAGTGCAATCACTGGCTGACACGCAAGTTCCAACAATTGAATGCCTTATGAACAAACCATTGTCTCCAGCTGATCTCTCGAACATCGACGGATACTGGCGCGCGTCGAACTATATCTCGGTTGGCCAGATCTACCTGCTCGATAACCCACTCCTGAGGGTACCGCTGAAGAGAGAGCACATCAAGCCTCGCCTGCTCGGTCACTGGGGCACGTCACCGGGACTGAACCTCATCTACGTGCATCTCAATCGGGTGATCAAAGCACAAGACCTGAACGTGCTCTTCATCACCGGTCCGGGCCATGGCGGGCCATCGCTAGTCGCTCATGCCTACCTCGAAAGCACCTATACCGAGGTATACCCGAACGTGACTGAAGACGAAGTGGGAATGAAGAAGTTGTTTACTCAGTTTAGTTTTCCGGGCGGAATCCCCAGTCACGTCGCTCCAGAGACGCCCGGCAGTATCCATGAGGGCGGCGAATTGGGTTACTCCCTGTCGCATGCCTTTGGAGCCGCATTTGACAACCCCGACCTGATCGTGGCTGCAGTGGTCGGCGATGGCGAGGCCGAGACAGGTCCGCTCGCAACGAGCTGGCATTCGAACAAGTTTCTCAATCCCGTTACCGATGGGGCGGTACTCCCGATTCTGCATCTGAATGGGTACAAGATCGCCAGCCCGACCATTTTGGCTCGCATTCCCAAGAACGAATTGCAGAAGTTGTTCGAAGGCTATGGGTACAGGCCTTACTTCGTCGAGGGAAACGAACCGCTGCAGGTCCATCAGGATCTTGCTGCCGTGATGGATACCGTGACGGCAGATATCCAACGGATTTGGTCCGATGCACGGACAAAGGGGATTTCTGGCCGACCCGTTTGGCCAATGATCATCTTGCGAACGCCAAAAGGCTGGACGTGCCCCGCTGAGATTGACGGGAAGAAGTGCGAGGACTACTGGCGGTCGCACCAAGTGCCCATGGGCGACATGGACAAGGCCGGGCATATCGAGATTCTCGAAAAGTGGATGAAGAGCTACCGCCCTGAAGAGTTGTTCAACGCGGCCGGGAAGTTCAATCCCGAGATTGCAGCACTGGCTCCGCAAGGCGTGCGACGCATGAGCGCCATTCCACACGCCAACGGAGGCATGCTGCTGAAGGATCTGCAGATGCCTGACTACCGCCAATACGCCGTCAAGGTCGCGAGCCCAGGTGCGGTAGATGCCGAATCGACCCGCGTCATGGGGATGTTTCTCAGTGCAGTCATGCAGCTCAATTTGCCGAGTAAAAACTTCCGGTTGTTCAGCCCGGATGAAAACAACTCGAACCGTTGGCAGGACGTGCTGCAAGTGACGAATCGGACCTGGATGGCTGAACGATACGACACCGACGATAAACTGGCCCCAGATGGTCGCGTGATGGAAATGCTTTCCGAACACCAGTGTCAAGGCTGGCTCGAAGGGTACTTGCTGACTGGTCGGCACGGTTTTTTCTCATGCTACGAAGCGTTTATTCATATCATCGATTCGATGTTCAACCAGCACGCCAAGTGGCTGAAGGTCTGCGCCCAAATCCCCTGGCGGAAGCCAATCGCGTCGCTCAACTATTTATTGTCTTCTCACGTCTGGCGACAGGACCATAACGGTTTCTCGCATCAAGACCCGGGGTTTCTCGACCACGTTGCGAACAAGAAAGCCGAGGTCATCCGCATTTATCTACCTCCGGATGCGAACACCTTGCTAAGTGTCACGGATCACTGTCTGAGAAGCCGCAACTACGTGAACGTGGTTGTCGCAGGCAAGCAACTCGCACCTCAGTGGCTGACGATAGACGAAGCAGTGAAGCATTGCGCCGCTGGGCTCGGTATCTGGGAGTGGGCATCTAATGACGAGGGTCACATACCGGACGTGGTGATGGCCTGCTGCGGTGACGTGCCAACGCTGGAAACAATCGCGGCTGTGGATCTACTGAGAGAACACTTGCCCGATCTAAAGGTGCGGGTCGTCAACGTGGTCAACCTCATGAAATTGCAATCCCAACGGGAACACCCGCACGGCCTGACCGACGACGAGTTCGACACGATCTTCACTACGGACCGACAGATCCTTTTCGCTTTCCACGGATATCCATCGTTAATCCACCAACTGACCTACCGGCGAACCAACCACAGAAACTTACACGTACGTGGTTACAAGGAGGAAGGGACGACAACGACGCCGTTTGACATGGTGGTGATCAACGACATGGACCGGTTCCACTTGGTGATGGATGTCATCGACCGAGTTCCCGGACTGGCCGACCGAGCGAGTGAAGTCAGGCGGGCGATGGTCGACAAGCGAGCCGAGCACAATCGCTACATCGCAGTACACGGAGAAGATATGCCTGAGATCACCGACTGGCGATGGCGAAGTGAACCCACCGCGAACGAATCAGTGGTTGCATCATGAATGATAGTCACGCCCTCCGATCCGCTGATCACAAAGTCGCGAAGACCGCCGCTCAGCCGTTTACTCAACATTCGTGGCATGTGCTCCCGATCGAGGCGGTCACAGTCAAGCTGCAAACCGATGTGGCTCGCGGTCTAACGCAAGTCGAAGCGGCACGGAGACTCGCACAGTATGGCGCCAATACGTTGGCCCAGGCGCAGCAACGCTCGACATTATTGATACTTATAGCTCAGTTCCGCAGCCTGATCGTGGCCTTGCTGGTCGCAGCCACAGTGATCGCGCTGGCCATGGGTGACAATCTTGAGGCGGTAGCCATCCTGGTGGTCATCGTTGTCAATGCCGCCATCGGATTCTTCACCGAGTGGAAGGCGGCGCAAGCGTTGTCTGCACTCAAAAAGCAGTCTGTACGATTAGCCCATGTGATTCGTGATGGATCAGAAAGTGAAATTCCAGCGGCCGAGTTGGTGCCGGGCGATCTGATTGTTTTGGCGGCCGGGGCACGAGTCGCTGCCGATGGCCGAATCGTCGAATGCGCGCGATTGCAAGTTGAAGAAGCGGCGCTGACGGGTGAGTCTCAAGCGGTGACCAAGACTTGCGAGGCGATTGATGACAAGGAAGCGGCTCTTGGCGACCGCTTCAATATGGCGTTCCTGGGCACAACGATCACGGACGGACGCGGCCGATTGCTGGTGACAGCGACTGGCGCTCAATCAGAGGTGGGCAAGATTGGTATCCTGATCGATGAGGCGATCGTTCGGGCCACCCCATTGGAACATAAACTGGCTCGGCTTGGTCGTTTGCTCATTGTGATCGTGTTGGCGCTGTGCGCCGTAATCGTGCTGGCGGGCTGGCTTCGCGGCGTCAACGACTTTTGGCACATGCTGGGGATAGGTCTCTCGCTGGCGATTGCCGCAGTCCCTGAAGGACTGCTGGCTGTGACTACCATGACGTTGGCGCTGGGGATGCAACGCATGGCGCGTATGCGAGCGCTCGTTCGCCGACTCCCCGCTGTCGAGACCCTAGGTTCCGTCACGGTCATCTGCACCGACAAGACAGGTACGTTAACTAAGAACGAGATGACCGCTTGCGTCTTCGCGTTGGACCAACGCCGCGTCGAGGTGACCGGTACGGGGTATTCGATCGAAGGGTCGTTTCAAATTGACGACAAGCCCGTCGATCCGCTCGCTGATAAATCGCTGGCTCTCGCGCTACGAATCGGTATGTTGTGCAACGATGCCAAAGTCGAACGCGTCGAAGGACATGACGCAGTGCTGGGTGATCCGACGGAAGTGGCGTTGATCATCGCGGCGGAAAAAGCAGGAATCAATCTAGCCGTATTGACGCAGGAATTGCCGCGTCTGAGCGAAGTGCCGTTCGACAGTGTCAGCAAGCGGATGATAACCGTGCATCAAACACCGCAAGGTCCGGTACGGGCGTTCTTGAAAGGGGCACCGGGGACGTTGATCGCAGCCAGCAGTTCTCAGTTAGGAGCAACGGGTGTAACTCCGCTCGCCGCGCAGGATCGCCAGCAGTGGGAAGCTATGAACGAAGAGTTGGCGGGTGCGGCGTTGCGTGTTCTCGGACTGGCGTATCGCGAATTGCCAGAGGGTTACACTGAGGCCGACCTTGCCAACGAATTGACATTCGTGGGCCTAATTGGCATGAGCGACCCGCTGCGTGACGAGGCAAAGACGGCCATCGCCACTTGTCGTGAAGCAGGCATTCGTACGGTGATGATCACCGGCGACCAGCAGCCGACAGCCGCAGAAATCGCGCGGCAACTGGGGATCGATGTCGATTCTCACGGAAAGCTGCTACGCACTGTCCACGGTCGCGAACTTGTTGGCCTAGACGCTGAAGGCTGGAAAAATGTGGTCGCAGACGTAGCCGTGTTCGCTCGAGTTTCGCCCGAACACAAGTTGCAAATCGTCGAGGCGCTACAACGGCAAGGGCATGTCGTCGCCATGACGGGCGACGGAGTGAACGATGCCCCGGCCTTAAAGAAGGCAGACATCGGCATCGCTATGGGAATCAAAGGGACCGAGGTCGCGAAGGAAAACGCCGACATGGTGATAACCGACGATAACTTCGCCAGCATCGTCGGGGCAGTTGAGCAAGGTCGGATTATTTACGGAAACATTCTCCGTTTCCTCCACTATCTGCTCTCCTGCAACTTTTCTGAAATCCTCACCGTGTTCATCGCACTGATGATCGGTTGGCCATTGCCGCTCGTAGCCCTACAGATCCTGTGGCTCAATTTGATCACTGACATTTTCCCAGCCTTTGCTCTCGCGCTCGAGCCCTCTTCCCCGAATATCATGAATCGTTCGCCACGCGACCCGAAGGAGCCGCTACTCACTCTAAGTTTTATCGGCCTAATCGTGTGGCAAGGTTTGTTACTCGCCGGTGTCACGCTCCTTGCCTTTGGCATCGGCTTGCATTGGCATGGGACCGAAGGCGAGGGCTTGCGACGGGCGACCACGATGGCCTTCATGACTCTGGCATTAACGCAGGTCTTCCACGCCTTCGATGCTCGTTCTCAAAACAGGTCCATTTTCACCAGTCGCCTGTTCACAAATGGCTGGCTTTGGGGAGCTGTGTCGATTTGTCTGATCCTCCAGATAGCGGCTGTCTACCTGCCGCTCTTGCAGAAGGTCCTTCGTACCGCCCCGCCGACGACTTTGGAATGGGGAGTGATCGCAGGCTGTTCGCTGCTGCCCGTGGCCGTAGTAGAGTTGGTCAAACTGATGACGCGAGCGGTATCTTTGAAAGGTATTGAAAGTGCAAAATCTACTTGAGTGGTGTTCCGGGTTCGGGTACACCGTTGGTCGAAAGAATCTGAAAGTGATGCACTCCGGCGGCAAGCGGATGATCGCTGGTCCAGACGATCTTCTTTTGCGGAGTGATTTCGACCATGGAGACTCCTGTATTAGCCGCGTGGCTACCAACGACGGTGTTACCGTTAGCCAATCGTTGCGAACCGCACGGATCTTTGAATAATCCACCCACGTCGTCATTGGTAACCGCCCAGACAATTTCGCCCTGCGGGTCCAACTCGACGACTTTATTGCCATGTGTCAGAGAAGCTACCGTGTTGCCGTTGTCCAAGCGAATCGCAGTGAACGGCCAATTCTCTGCGGGACGTCCGCCGAGCGCATCGAAGTCGGTCTTAAAGCTGCGAACCACTTCACCTTTGGGCGAGTATTCTTTGATTGCAAACGCCAACAGATGGGGAACGAGAAAATTGCCATTGCGAAGTTGCCGTGCCATGCGTGTTTGCATGTGAGCATTATCAGTTTCTGGCTGCAACGCGACTTCGTGTACCACTTCGCCCTTGGCATCGATCTCAAGCAATCGGGGGCGATTTCCCAGTTCGGTTACCAGAGTGTTTCCATTGTAAAGTCGTTGCGTAGTTCCGATTTCGCGATTTACCTTGTTCAGAGCGTAGGATAGAACAACTTGCTTGTCGCGAGTCACTTCTTCGACGCGATTCGAAAAAGCAATGAGCACATTTCCGTTAGGCAAAACGAAACCATCGCGCGAACCGCCAGTGTACTCCCATACCGGCTTCCCGGCCTCATCAATGATCGCCGTCTTGGCACCCATGACAAGGTACGAGTGATGAATCTCCGATGGCTCCTCACTTAACAGACTCGAAGCTTGCCCGTACACCGCGAAGCAGAGGATCGCAACGTAAAACTGCCGGATTGCATGCATGGAAGTTTGCTTTATCTGAAGTCGATTTGCGGCGCCGCTTTATTCCGAACAAAGCGTTCGAAAATGAGTTTTCTACATTGGCAGGATAGGCAATATAGCTTGTCCCAAATCGCGAATCAACACTTCCAATACAATTCGAAGCCAGACAGAATGAGCACCTCAAGCCAAAGAATTCTAGATTTCGGACAATACGCATAAAGGCGGGGTGAGTTGCAAAATGTCAGCCAGCACAAAGTACATTGAGAAGTGGACGGTCATTGACGAGGACCTGGATGAACTCGACCACGTCAATAATCTTCAATACTTGCGTTGGACTTTGAAAGTCGCGGCGAGTCACTCTAGCCACGTAGGTTGGCCGTCATCGCGTTACCGTCAGCTCGGAATGGGCTGGGTCGTGCGCTCCCATAAGATCACCTACAAGATTCCTGCGAAACTGAACGACGCAATCGAGATTCGCACTTGGGTGGAATCCTTTGACAAGGTCTCTTCACTGCGCAAGTACGAGATCCTGCTTGAGTCGGATGGACGCGTTTGCGCTCAAGCTGAAACACGTTGGGTGTTTGTCGAATTTGAGACACTTAAACTGACGCAAATACCGCTAGCAATACGGGCTGCGTTCGGCTGCGAATAATGGCCCGGTTAAGCTTCGAGTACATTGCGAATGAAATCTCGCACCGTTCGATTCAGAAAGTAATTCGTGTGATGAATTCCGGACTGCAGTTCGGGTTTGAGATTTTCAGGGCCGCCGCGCATCGTATTGAAAAGTAGTATGTGCTCGGGTGGCAACGATTTGATCTTCTCTGACCATGAGGACTTTGAATCCATTGCCCACATACTTGCGGTCTCGACCACGAGATCGTTGGGTGTCGCAAAGAATCGATCCAGCGCTTCGTCACCTACTTCTTGCAAAATCGTTTGCAGACTGAGCGTATTGCGGTCAGGAACATAGTTCGACGCGACCACAAAGTACTCGCTTCCCGATTTCGCATCTGGCTTCTGCAACTCGGACAGAAACGGGTTGAGTTCAGATCGGTTGGACTCCGAAAGCGGCCGCATGGCTTGTAGGCCCGGTACCTGTTGCTCGATGCCCTGAGCCAATAGGTAAAACAAGAAACTGCTTAGTCGGCCAAGTAAGCCGGTCGGATCTTGACTCACTTGATTGATTAACATGTCGGCCATCATCCCCCAATTGCTTGGATCAGCTAGGCTCGTACCTGCGTTGGGAACTCCCACCATAACAACGCGGCGAATTGTGACTTGATGTTTTAGCTTTTCTATTAATTCACGCGCCACTAATCCGCCACGGCTATGGCAGACAATGTCAATCTCTAGGGCCGACCCCGGGCCCTGATCCGAGCGCCAAGTCGCTGGCAATTGCGATAGCAATAGCTGAGCGTTTTCTGTAGGCGATTTCGATAACGTCCAGTGATCGAAGCCCAGCACAGCCCGATAACGTCGCAGCATCCAATTCAAAAGGCTCTCGGATTCCTCTTCGGGATGATAACGATCCGGTGGCAAGAGTTGCTGAAGATCATTGAACAGAGGGCCACACTTTGAAAAAGTTCCATGAACAACTAGCAGCGCGCGATCGAACTGGCCAAAACTCTTTTCTCGTTGCTGCCATTCGCCGCGATCGTCGCTGCGAATTCGCTTGGTCTTTGCGCTCTGCCCCCGCACACGTCGACGCTCGTCCGCGGAAATGTACCTGCACAGTTGTTCGTCGGGCACTTGTTGCCGGTCAAATTCAGCTGCCAGATCGGTAATCAACGATTTCCCGGCGGATCCATTGAACTTACTGACTACCCACGACTTGACCACACGCACACAGTCCATCACGCCGCGTTCACTACCGATGTGGGCTGCAATCAGTTGTCGCGTGCGCTGCGTCTTGTCGTTTTCATTTTGTGGGTCGAGAATTCTACCCAATTGCGAAAATGTCCTCGCACGCGACTCTGTACTACCGGTCACCGTTCTCCAAAATCGCAGCCCATCACGCTCCATCAATTCGATACGTACGCCGATTTCCTGTTCAACGTCGCGTGTTCCGCGAGTTCCGCGATCGCTGGTAGATTTAGGTACCAGCAACAAGTTGCTCGGTAAGTCAATGGTTGAACAAAGTTGGCCGGCGGTTGCCGAGCGAAATCGATTTTGAATTCGAGTATTGCTGCGTACGGTCGAGGCGGACTTGCTGTCAACCGTTTTCTTCTTGCTTCGTTCGCTCGTTGGCGTCCACAGGGTTTGCAGCAATCGCGAGGTGGGATCGCCGTACAATACAAAGCTGGACCAAGTCAGAGCTGTCTTGGCAGGCATCGTCAGCGCGATTCCCGATTCACGCAAGCGGTCCCAAATCGCCATGCGCGCACGTCGCAGCGACTCGCCAACACTGTATCTCTCGCGTAACAATTCGCGATAGAAACCCACGGCTAACCAGCGCGCAATTTCATCATCTACCGGCCACAAAGGCGCGATGTAAGCCGCAACTCCGTAGTTGATGCAAGCTGTCGCCAAGCCTGTCACATCACCCGGCTGGACACTCAGTGTTGCCGCATCCATGCCCGCTTCGCACGCGTTGGCAAAAATAAGCCAAGGGGGTTGCCGCGATCTCGCCAGAGTGTTTCGAATCTCGCGGGCGTGCAACAAGCCGTCGCTGAGTACCCAGGCGCTGCCGTCGGGGTCGATTTTATCGAAAAACGCATGGCCTGCGTAATGAATCAGATCAAAGCCAGATTCGCGTAGATACAGCCGCATATCATCCGTCGAAATTTTCTTTCCGATCAGTGAGGTGATCTCAAACTCGACAACGCCCGCCATTTCTTCATTCAACTGGCGAAAAGCTTGCTCTATCGACTGAGCCTCGATGCGAGCGCTTGGCAAAGAAGCCAACGACCAGCCCTTCGCACCAATTTCAAGTTTAAACTCAGGCGTATAGGCTGGGTCGCCAATCACCAAGACGCGAATTACATCCGATGCGCGGCGCGAGGATGGCCGAACCGAGTTGGATTCCATAAATACTTGGCGACCGAGCGAATAGCGTTCACACAACATGCCCTGCCCGTCGCACATTAATTCCCATGGGAAACGCATAAATTCACGCGGCATCTGCAGAGTCAAATGAGGTGTTTCACCGCCATTTTTAATAATGGACGCACGCTCTGACTCAAGTCTGGCAATCATGTCCTGGATAATATCTTCACCCAACGATGCACCCAGTGACCGCAACCGTGTAACCAAATCCTCCATCGGTTGCGATTCTTCCAGCAACGCATTGAGATTCCGCCAAGTTGAATTCAGCGTTGATTTGTATACGCGACTGGCTTGTTGATAAACAATACTGCCGCCAAGTGACGGTTCAAGTCGAACTAGGAAATTAGCCAAGTCCTTGTCGCCGGAATCACGAAAGTCAAAAGACATAGTCAACGATTCTGAATCGCCCAACGAACGAAACTGGCCACGCATCTGCGAAACGACCGATTGCTTACTGATCAAGCGGCTAAGCACGGCGTCGCGCGCTGGACTACTGGCGTCGGCTAACATCGAACTAATCACGCGCCACAGCGCATGTGGTTTCTCGTGAATCATCAAGATGGCACCCACTAGTGCCGACCAATGTACGCGCCGCGAAAAATTAAGCCGCGAGTAACTTGGCGTCGAAAGTGAATACATCTTTCCGGTTTCGCTGGCAATCTCAGCCGCTGAACGCATCGCGGGTAGCAGAATGGAAAGCCCTTTGGCGACCTTGTCCGACTCGCTTTGACACAGCAAAAGCGATCCCTCCAAGGAATCATCTGCCAGCAAATGCTGCGAATTAAGATGGGCGACTGTTTTGCGAATCAGTTTATAGATCTTCTGAATTCGTTCGCGCTGACCAAAGGCAACTGGCACAGCAAATTGAAGCGCACTTGAAGTAGGTGAATCGACATGGTCGAGTTTCCTTGCAAACGCCTCTTCAAGTTTGTTGAGTAAAACAAAGAGATCAACCGCTGGAACAAATTCGACATCGTCCAAAACCTTGGACTGGCTTCCGTCCCGCTCCTTCGCTCCCGGCTCCGACACGTTGATTGAACGGTCGCGAATGCTCCCCACGGTTTCATGAACCGCATCGAGCACATGCCAGTCGCCGATACTGTGCAGCAGTGCTACGGTGAGAGCATCGAGAACGCGCGCCACTTCATCAAGTGTGTCGAGATTCACCGC
>JAYVHC010000082.1:0-8500 GCA_043771575.1 Planctomycetia bacterium | reverse complement strand
ATGTACTCGACAAGCCGTTTGAACACATGACCTATACCGAGGCGGTTGATATTCTCACCCTATCCGGTCAGAAGTTTGACTATCCTGTCGAATGGGGCTGCGACTTGCAAGCGGAGCACGAGCGCTTCCTGACCGAAAAGCATGTCGGAGGTCCGCTAGTACTTTACAACTATCCCAAGACCATCAAGCCGTTTTACATGCGTTGCAACGATGACGACAAAACCGTCGCCGCCATGGATGTGCTCGTTCCTCAAGTCGGTGAAATCATCGGCGGCAGCCAGCGTGAAGATCGTTTGGACGTCCTCCTATCACGCATGCGAGAAATGAAGCTCAGCGAAGAAGAATATTGGTGGTATATCGACCTGCGAAGATTCGGCTCTGTACCGCACAGCGGCTTCGGCTTGGGCTTCGAGCGGGTGGTTCAGTGGGTCACCGGCATGGGCAACATCCGCGACTGCATTCCATTCCCACGCACACCCGGTTCCGCAGAGTTCTAAAGTAGTCTCCGTTCACGGTATCTCAGGGATTACACTTGGGATTACACCTGGGATTGCGCATAGAGCGTTGCGCTCGATTGCGCTGGCAATCCCTTCGAAGTTGAGAATAAATGTGGTCGAGTCGCTCCGCGACTCGACTAAAACGTTGGCAGTGAGCATGGCGTCAATTACGCCCAATTCGCTGTAGCATACGCTGGAAGCATTTTGTGTCGCTGTAGCATTTCTTGGGAGACTTGAGATAATAGAACGGCTGTCAGTTCATTGCCTTCAGTCAAGGAGCATTCGCATGCATCGCTTTCTATATACGTTCTCCATCGCTAGTTGCGTGATGTTTGCGGGATGCGAGCCGAAGCCGACCGCATCCAACCCGCCTGCGCCCACAGCGCCGACAGAATCGGTTAAGGCGCAAGTTGGCGTGGGTGCAAAGGGCCGCAGTTTGGATAATGAAACGGGCGTAGGAAAAATGGTTTCGGCACCCGTTTCTGCGTTGTTCGCTGTCAAAGAACGAGTCGCTTTCGATATTCAAATTCCCCAGGCACTTGGACTTTTTCGCGCTACCGAGGGTCGCTTTCCCAAATCGCATGAAGAATTCATGGAGAAGATCATCAAGGCGAATCAGATCAAACTGCCTGAACTGCCTGCGGGAGCAACTTACAGATTCAACACGGAGCTGGGTGAACTGTGGGTTGACCCGCCAGCCGATGGCAATGCAAATGTGCCAGCTACATCGAACCCTTGAAGTATCAAGTAGGGTGGGTTGCGTACCTCAACCCACCCTATGTCTACTACCACATGAGGAGCCTGAATATGCGAGCTTTAATACACATTGCCTGCGTTGCGTTCGTGTGCATTCAAACGTCACGCGGTGTTTCGGCACAGGAGAAAGTCGACCCGGCGACCAAGGCTCGGTATGAAAAGTTCGAAAAACTGCTGACCGGGGCGAAGTTCAAGGGCTCTTTCACGCTTGACGAAAAACCGCTGAACGATCTTCAAGAGGAAGAATACGACATAGAGAAAGTCGAAAAACTTCCGGAAACGGACTTGTGGTCAATCAAGGCGCGCATCAAGTATGGCAAGAAGGACTTTACGGTTCCTGTGCCGTTGTATGTCAAATGGGCCGGTGAAACCCCGGTGATGACACTCGACAATTTGACGCTGCCTGGATTTGGAACCTTTTCAGCACGCGTTGTGCTGCACGTCGACAAGTACGCGGGCACTTGGCAACATGATGAAAAGGGCGGACATTTGTTTGGCCGCATTATCATGGCAAAGCCAGGCGATTCGAGCGCCAAACCATCGCCGGATGTTAAACCAGGCAAGTAAGTCATGACAAGCTGGCAGGGAAGCGATATGAAATACTTGTGGGGCATACTCAGGCGTCGCCCTCCCGTAATTGTTTGCGAATCGAGGTGGCGCAGCCTAGCCCATAAAACTCCATTTTTCGCCCAATGCATGTATTGCGCGCCGAGAAAGAATCTTCCCTTAGCCGGTTATTAAGATTGACTCGGCACCCTTCTGCGATAAACTGATTCTTCTTTATGTGGCGAGCAAGCGAATTTCAAGAGACTGCATCGAAGCTTTTTGTCAATTGAATTTGGTCACTCCGAATCTTATCAAACGATCGCGCTACTGAGTGACGGTGAAGCCAGGCTGTTCAAGGAGGTCCGAGATGACAGATCGTCGTTCGTCGGTGGCAATTATTGATCTTGGTTCCCATTCCAAGGAGGCTCATCCTTCGCTGCGATCCATGGGTCGTCAGTCGTTATTGGAGTGGACGGTCCGGCGACTGGCAGGTTCTTCGCTGCTCGATTCGATTGCCATCACCGGCTCCGCCGACTATTCGAGTCTCATCAAAGCGATGGAAATTGGTCCGGCGCGTTGGATGCCTTCTGCATCGAGCACACCGCTAAGCCGGTGTATAGAAGTTGCGAAATCGGTGGGGGCGAATTGGATTGTGCTAGTACAGAACAATTGTCCGTTCGTCGATCCGATTCTCGTGGATCGATTGGTCGCAGCTGCATGGGCGACTCCCACCAGCGACATGATCTCGTTTGTATCATCTACTCGACCGACGAGTTCGCTGCGAAGTTTGGGGCTCGTCGTTGAGGTTTTCCGCCGTCGAGCTCTGCGTCGCTTGGCGGGCCGGACCGACACGCATGACACGCGTGAAGTGACACAGTTGATTCACTCGATGCCGGAGTTGTTTAACGCTCGTTGCTTGCCCTTGCCTGCGGCGCTTGATCGCCCTGATCTGCGCTGGGCGCTGGAGACCGAGGACGACTGGGAAAAGGCGCACATGTTGCTGGATTTGCAAAGCGACAATATCAACTATCGCGAACTAGCCGATATGGCGATACATTGCGATACGAGTCGCTTGCGCGTCGAGCGCCGAGCGCGCTAGTTTTTAGCAGGCCGCATTCGTGTGCCACGAGCTAAAACCTGCACACTCGGAGTAGGGTGCGAGCCTTCATTTAAGCGAAATGGCGATGCGAAAAGTTAACTAAATACTTCTTTTAGCTCAAATACCAAGTCCGTGCCTGCAATGTTGAGGCTAACCGATCCAGTAGCATGAATGGTTTGCGATTCCGCGATTTGAGATTCATGAGGTTGAGTGGCGGAAAAATGATATCGTTCAAGTAACCTGTCAGGTACGTTGATGATCCAATACTCCTCGACTCCGGCTTCGCGGTAGATAGTCGCTTTGGCGCGATCTTTGTCAAGCGAAGTATCTGCGACTTCAATTACCAGCCGACAGTTGCTACCGATCGGATGTTTATCGCGAAAGTCTGCGTGGGTGCCCTTCAATATTGCAAGATCAGGCTCCGGTTCGCTGCGATGAGCGGTAATGGGTAACTGGCAGCGCACAATCCATCCAGGACTCAACTTTTGCTGAAACCACTCGTTCAGCAAGCCCACGATAAACCCATGAATTGGCCGCTGGTTCATTTTTTCGACAATCAATCCTTCCAGCAATTCCACGCGATCTTCGGCAGTCAAAACACCCAATGCGCCCATCTGATGATACTGCTCAATTGTAAATCGATGTATCGACAACAGTGGAGCCAACGGGTCGTCCAGTAAGTTTGCAGATGCCATGGGTCGGTTCCAAGTAGTTACGGAAGCAGATCGCTCTATTGTACCAACGCCTGCAACGTCATTCGACCAACGACACTCGCTAGCTAGCGTCGGCTACTTCAAAATCCTAAGGAAACCGGTGCTAGCGCACGGCGGCTAATTGGCTTACGCTAAAAACTGTGATAATCTGTGCCTTCGCTGAAACCATAGTTGAGTAGAAGTTTAACAACAACGACGAGCAATTTTGCAATTGACAATTTGAAGGGAACACAATGCACCCAAAAATTAACACTCCCCTAGGTCAATAAATTAACAATACCCTTGCTTTCGGAGCACTTGCAACAGCTTGCTTCTTAGGAAGTGCCCGTCAAGCTGAAGCACAAAGCGGCCTAGAAAAACCTAGTCAGCGAGATGCAACCGCCGCAGTTTTAGTAACGCCAAGTACAGCGCCCTCTACTGCAAAAGAGGCGTCATCGTCAAAAAACAATCAGAATACGTTCGAGTCACAGTGGAACTTTTTAGAGAATATAGTTGTAACTCATCTTCTAGACAGTGGTGCGGCTTGTATTGAAATGGGCCTCATAGGCAGAATACCTCGAAAGGAGATTACTGACGATAACTCGAAGCAGATAAAGGGTAGTACTTATCGCTATATAGAGTCACGAGATGCTCGTTATTAAGGGCGGTCTTATAATGCTACTTAAAAAAGGGGCGGGCGTACCTAAAAATGGCGGGGAGATTAGAAAAATAGCACCTTTCACTGCTTTTGATAAAGTTACGATCGATGCGAGCTCCGAGAACGCCTTAATAGGCAATAAAATCAAACCTGAGCTAGCTAAAGAGTTGATCGATTTTGTTATGGATCAAGGAAAGTATCTGCCCGTTGACGCTCCTCCATCGGCAACTAAATAGTTGTCAGCAGGAAAGATGGTCTCGCTGGTGCGCCCGAACGAAGAGTGTCTTCATTTTTTCGGGAAACGCTAGCTCGGAGTTCGTGCAATTGATCTTTCGCGGGCTTTTTAGCGGAGTCGGCGCGAGCCGTCCGGTTCTTCGACGGAATCCCAGTTCAAATGTTCAAATACCGGACGGTTCGCGCCGTTCCGCTACCAAGTCAGTACCATTGGGCGGATGCTGGGCTGTTAATAAACTGGTATTGTGGCGTTTGGAGTATGCCCAAGTTTTGTTCCGGAGACTCGAGTGGTTACCAAAAAGGTTTCCGCTGGCTTCATGCCAGCGGGACCACAATTGGCAGCTACACAAAGTGCAACGGAACTTTCGTCGCTCTCCGTCCGGTTTATCCGGGCGGAAGCAACGTTCTTGAGCGTGTCACCTTCACGTGCTTCCGCTGGCACAAGGCCAACGGAGAGCTCGAAACGAGCGGCGTTTCGATGTAGCTGCAAATTGGCGCCTCCGCCCAGCCAAGCCGGACGGAAGGCAATTCGAACTCCATACGTGCGGAACTAAAATGGTCCGCAAAAACGCATGTCAATACCGAATTTTTAACAGCCCAGGCTGATGCCACCACTCGGTAGATATTCTGCTAAGGTAGTTGCCAAGATTTACGTAGCGACCATTCGGTGGTCATCAGCCCGCAAAAAATAACTAAGTACAGCCATGAATCCCAGGCTGCGTCGCCCAAGCGACGTTTTTCGAGCGTGATGACTTTGGTCGTTTCTTGCCGCGCTCGCAGCCATTCGATGCCGTCGGCAATGTCTTCGGGTATCAACAGCCGGCCGCCAGCGGCATTGTTTGCCGAAACCAAATTTGCCATCATCTGCCAATCCGCCGACGGTTGAGCCAGCTCGCGAGATTCATCGCGAACGATGAAGGCAATCTCTGCAGTGTAGGTTTTTCCATCGGATCCTTCGGCCGTCAGCGCTGCGCGGTGCAAACCAGGCTGATCCAAGCCGCTCAGCTTAGCCTCACGCCGGTTTTCACCCTCAGCCACGGTTTCCAGGTTACGCAGCCACTTCCCCTCGCGCGACAATTCAAGCTTCAATTTCTCGGGCATCGGTTTGTTATCGGTGCCGCCAAACCATTCCAAGTGGATCGAGGTCGTATCGTCAATGCTTAGCCTGCGTCGATCAAGCTTCATCAGAAAGCCTTCATCAATCGCGTCGCGCCGCAGCAACCACAACACGGCTTGCCGCCAGAACTGCTTATGAATTTGTTGATCGCCGCTGAGCCACCATTGATAGGTCGTATCGCCCGCGAACGCCAGAACACGTCCATTGCCAAACTCGCCCGTCACCAAAATGGGCTCGCCTTTCTCACTGGCTGCCAGTACTTTTACGCCGGGTTCAACGCGCGGCTTGCCAAGTCGATTGATGGACAATAACGGTTTTAGATTCTCCCAGGCCTTGGCATTTTCGGGCTCTGGAACGAGCGAAGTAATGGGGTGCTCGCTCAACAATTTGATGCGAGTTGGTTCAGACGTTTGAAATGCAGGCTGAACGGGCGCGTCAAATGGCTGCGATCGACCTTTGGTTAACTCCACAGGAAAAACTGGGGCCAAGGTCGTATTTCCGTAACCGCCAGCATCGAAACTGTGGTAGCCACCCATCAACAACAATCCCGCACCTTTACTAACTCTTTGACGTATCAAGCTAAGATTGTCGGGATGGATGGCCGACGCATCAATGTCGCCCAAAAGGATCACATCGTACTTTTCAAAATCCAGGCTCACCGGCGGTTTGCTGAAGTTAATGGGCCAGCGATTGCGACTTTTCTCTTGAATCCATCCATAGTGGACGACGAAGTCGCGCGAGCTATTGAGCGAACGCTTTAAAAACTGCTGCTCGAAACGGGGTTCGCCCTCGAGGTATAGAATGCTAGCGCCACCTTTGCGAACGGTGACGAACGCAATCGCTGTGTTGTTGGTCGTCACTTGTTCGTTGATATCCGCTTTGGCTTCGACCTGCAGTAGATACTCGCCTTCTTCTGGTGCGATCAGCTTGAAGCTGCGCGAAATGCTTTGCGTGGGCTCGGTTGCAGACACTTGTTCAGCAGCGAGCACTTGGTCCGGTTTGCCGCTAGAACGCAAGGTGAAATTCAATTTGATGGGTTGGTTTTGCACTCCCTGAGCCCGCACGATGAGCGGGATTTGAAGTTCTTTTTTCTCGAAGGCGTCGAGATGCTCTGGTATTCCTTCGATGGCGATATCGCGAAATTGACTGCGACTGGTGCGTGGCCCGATACCGACGACTAGGAGTGCTTGATCGAGTTGCGCCATTTGACTGGCGATCGAAGTAGGTTCTACTTCAGCCGGCAGAGCGGTCTGCGCTGCGTCAGTGACAAGAATCACACCGCGCAGTGGCGGATCGACTTGCGTACGCTGCAATTCAGCCAAAGTTTTGCCGAGGTCGGTCAGTTTTCCGCTGGGAGCGGCTTTGAAGGAACGTTGTAGGTTGGGAAGATCGTCGTCAAAAGTCTTTCGCAGCGACGAATCAAAGAAGTAAGGAACAATTTTGGTTTGGCCGATCTTCAGGTTGGTTGCAGAGACGATTCCCGCCCAAACTTCCTGCTGAATCTGCCAACGATTTTTGTTGGACGTTTCGCTGGGCAACGTCATGCTTTGTGATTGGTCGAGCAGTACCGCGATAGCGCCGGCGCTTTCCCGCTCCGTGGTCGAAATCAAGCCGGGTCGTAACCACCCGAGCAACAGTACGAGCGCGGCCACCGAGCGCAACGAAACGAGCGTCCAGCGACCGCCGCGGGAGATCGCCGTGTTCGTCAGCGTCAGCCACAGACTTGAAAGCAGCACGATTGCCAGCGGGACAATTGCATACCATCCAAACACCGGTTCGACGCTTAACGATTCCATGTTAGGCTCCCTGCGTTCGGCTGAATTTGAGTTTATAGAAGCGATTCGACATCGCTTGTTCGGCCAAAAACAGACCTGCCACGAACAACATCAGCAAAGGAAACAGTTCGCGTCCAAAGCGCGCTTGCCCAACGCTGCTTTCAATTTCATCGCGATTCCGCGCAAGGTGGTAGGTGTCCGCACCCAATCGTTCGTCCAGTTGCGCTTGCGTCAAGCGTTCCAGCAACGTGTCGGCAGCCGGCGCGTTGACGCTGACCGATCGCGTGACCGGTGAAGTCCGTTGTCCGCGCATTCGAAAAATGCCTGGATGATCGAACTGCCCGAGGTTGATTCGACCGTCGAGCGCTTCGACGCTGCGCGACTGTGCATTGGGAAGAAACAGTTCATATCGACTGGGCCAATGCAACGGGTCATTGGTCAAGCTAACCGATTCGCCAACCGAGTAATTCACTTTCGCTTGATCGGCACCGCTGAGCGTTCGCACGCAACCAAGCAGCAGGCCGAAAGAGGGCCAAGTATCCTCGCCGACTGAAAGCTCATTCCACAATGGGCGACTCGATTGGGCCGGTTCAGGAATGGGCGTGGTGATGGTGATGACTTGCCCGCGACCAACCGTTTGAGCAATCACTGCAGGGCCACTACCGTCACTATAATCAATTAGGGTCT
This sequence comes from Planctomycetia bacterium, assembly GCA_043771575.1. GTDB lineage: Bacteria > Planctomycetota > Planctomycetia > Pirellulales > Pirellulaceae > Aureliella. The sequence continues at coordinate 439 of JAYVHC010000082.1, read as the reverse complement.
GTGCAGACTCGGAAAGCGATTCGATGTTCCAATGTTTAAAAATCGGATAGGGATTCCAGCGCACTTCAGTTTGACCGAAGGCATGAAAAATTGGGTGCGAGGGAGCGACGGGTTGGAAAAAACTAAATTTTACGGGACTTGAAGCTGCGTTAGGGTTGATCATCTTTCCGGGCAGCAGACTCGCAAGTGGCGATTCGTTCAAGGTGCTGGCGTTGCCTGGCCCCGCGCCGAGAATGATCAGCAGACCGCCGCCACCGAGTACATGTTCCTTCAAGCTTTGCCCTTGCACCGCGGAGATTGCGGCCGGGTCGTACAGACAGACGACGGAGAATCGTTCGAGCGCGACCCGGCCGAGTTGCGAGTAGCGAACGGTTTCGCACAACGAAGCAGCCTGAGAGGATTCGGCTGCACGTGGGTCAATATTGAATTGCAGATAACG
>JAYVHC010000081.1:0-3504 GCA_043771575.1 Planctomycetia bacterium | reverse complement strand
GGTTGGAGTGTCAAGCAGCTGATTCGCACAATCACTCTGTCAAGCGTCTATCAACAACGCAGTCTCCATCGCGAAGATGCGGCCCAGATCGATCCCACAAACGCGTTATACTGGCGCGCTCACCGGCGTCGACGAGATTTCGAATCACTGCGTGACTCATTGCTCAGTGTGGCTGGTCAACTCGACGAATCGATGTATGGGAAATCTGAAAGGATAACCGAAAGGCCTTTCCCGCATCGCCGTAGCGTCTATGCGTACATTGATCGCCAGAATCTTCCCAATCTTTTTCGCAGTTTTGATTTCGCAAGTCCGGATAGTCATAGCCCCGCGAGACCTTATACCAGCGTTCCACAGCAGAGTTTGTTTTTGCTGAATAGCGATTTCGTAGCTGAATTGGCAATCGAGCTCGGCAATCGAGCACGTCAGTCGGCGGGCGACCCGGCCGCCATGAATAGCGCCATCGCTCAACTTTACCGTCAAGTGCTCGGTCGATTGCCAGCGGAAGATGAACGCCAGTTGATGGTCGACTTCCTCAGTCGTCAAGTCCCGATCGTAAATAGTGAACAACCTGCTACACCCGGGAATACGGACTCGCTAGAGCGTTGGATATATGGCTACGGCAACTTCGACGCGGCGTTGAAGACTTTGGTTGATTTCCAGCGACTTCCAAAATTCACTGGGGACGCTTGGCAAGGTGGTGACGCATTGCCGGATTCAAAACTGGGTTGGTCAACGCTGAGTGCTGCAGGAGGACATCCCGGAAACGATTTGCAACACGCCGTGTCCAAGCGCTGGATTGCACTTCGCAGCGGCAAGTTGCGCATCAGTGGGAAACTGCAGCACAAACAGAATGCGGGAGACGGAGTTCGAAGTACGATCTTGGTTGATGGTGGAAATTCGATCGGTCAATGGACCGCGAAGAACTCAGAAGCGAAGACTAATCCCGAGCTGATCCTGATTATGGCTGGTCAAAAAATCGACTTCGTCACCGACTGCGTCGACGGACCTGATAGCGATAGTTTCAGTTGGCGAATTCGTCTGCGCTATGAAGATGGTGGGCGTGAGGATTTCGACACCGAACGACAATTTCCTCAACCGCCAAAACTCCCGCTCGATCGTTGGCAGCAGCTCGCGCAAACTTTGCTCGCCTCCAACGAATTCGCTTTTGTGGACTAACACGGACTACTTTTGGACTCTGTCATGCATCGAACCCCATCCCGTGAAAACCTCTCTCGCCGCGAATTGCTTAGCCGCAGCGGAATGGGCTTTGGTGCGCTGGCTTTGCAACATTTGCTGGGCGAGTCCGCGCGCGGCGACACCGCGTCGGCGTCCGGCGTGAATCCGCTTTTGCCCAAGCTCCCGCACTTCGCTGCCAAAGCTAAACGTGTGATTCACATCTTTGCGAACGGTGGCCCAAGTCATGTGGATACATTCGATCCCAAACCGTCCATTCTGAAGTATGCTGGTCAGCCGCTGCCAGGCGAGACGCCAAGAACCGAACGTAAAACCGGCGCACTTTATCCGTCGCCATTCAAATTTCAAAAGTACGGCGAAAGTGGGCTTGAAGTTAGCGAACTGTTCGAAAACGTCGCGCGTCATGCCGATGACCTGTGCGTCGTCCGCTCGATGTACGCTGATGTACCGAATCATGAACCCTCGCTGCTGCTCATGAACTGCGGCGAAGCCCGGCAGGTGCGACCAAGTATGGGTTCCTGGCTGACCTATGGCCTAGGAACAGACAACCAAAATTTGCCTGCCTTCATTGCCATGTGTCCGGGCGGTTATCCGATTCAAGAGTCGCAGAACTGGCAAGCCGGTTTTTTGCCGGGTATTTTCCAAGGGACTTACATCGATACTAAACACGAAGCGATCGAGAAACTGATCGAATACATTGAGAACGATCGCATGTCGCGCGGCGATCAACGTCAGCAATTGGATCTGCTCCAGTCGCTCAACCGTCGTCATCAACAGGCCCGCGACGCCGACCCCCAACTGGAAGCCCGCATTCAGTCCTATGAGCTCGCCTATCGCATGCAGTCGGAAGCCGCTGAAGTGTTTGACGTCTCGCGCGAGCCCCAATACGTCCTCGATGCCTACGGACCCGGCGTGCAGGCCCGTCAGTTATTGATCGCCAGACGCTTGATTGAGCATGGGGTACGATACGTTCAAGTCTGGCATGGCGAAGGACAGCCGTGGGATAATCATGACGATATCGAAGTCAATCATCGGCGATTGGCAAAACAGTGTGACCAAGCCATCGCAGCGCTGCTCACAGACCTCAAAGATCGCGGGCTGCTGGAAGAAACATTGGTGATCTGGGGCGGTGAGTTCGGACGTACGCCGACCGTTGAGCTGCCGAAAGAAGGTAGCAACGCGGGCAAGATTAATGGCCGTGATCACAACCATTGGGGCTTTACCATGTGGCTGGCGGGTGGAGGTGTTCGCGGCGGCCACGTGCATGGAGCGACGGATGAATTCGGTTTCAAAGCCGTCGAAAACCGCGTCCATGTGCATGACTTGCACGCGACGATGCTAAAACTCCTCGGCTTCGACCACGAGAAGTTTACCTACCGTTGGGCCGGCCGCGATTTCCGACTGACGGATGTCCACGGCCGCATCATCAACGACATTATCGCCTAGTGGCGTAAGCTTCCAGCTTGCGTTCCCGTGGCTTGCGTTCCCGTGGCGTAAGCTTCCAGCGCTTCCAGCTTGCGAATATATTCTCTGCTTCACGTAAACCGCTTACCCGACTAGCGCTTGCGGAGGACGAGCAACGAATCGGATGAGTCGCGAGTGAGCTTGATGGGTTCATCGATCTCGTACCAGAAATCGTAGGTCTCAACCAGTTCGAGTTCCGGGATCTTTTTCAGCAACGATTGCAATTGTTGCACACGATAGGTTCGCAAGTAGATCTCGCTACGCACTCGCGTTGGCTCTTGGTTGGGCTTACGAATTAACATGCTGATGCGAAGTGTTTCAATACGTTTGCGACGATCCCACTCGGTAACTTTTAGGGTAAACGTGACCGAAGTGCTGCCGGTCTTCGCAGTCCAGCGCTCGATGCAACGTTCGTCGGCGTAGTGTGGCAACAGGTGCAATCCAAAGAAAAACAATCCGCCAGGTCGAAGCGCTTTGGCAACCGCATGAAAGTGGCTTTCCGCCGCTTCCTCGGTCAACAAGTGTCGAAACGTGTTGAATGTGTTTAGGACCACATCATACGGTTTGTCGACGTCGAAATTCGTCATATCCTGTTTGTAGGTCGAGGCTGTCAGCTTCTTTTTGGCCAGTTGCTTGTTCAAAAACTTCAACATACTATCGCTGAGATCGAACCCAGTAACGTCGTAGCCTTTCTCTGCCAGGCTGACTATCAACCGACCGCTACCGCATCCGGGTTCGAGAATTCGCTTCATTTCGCCGGTTCCAAACCGCTCAAATGCCAGCGGCAGGAAGGCAACTTCTTTCTCCGTCTCGTCTTGGAATCCCAAGTCAAAGTACTGTGGATAG
>JAYVHC010000080.1:0-2215 GCA_043771575.1 Planctomycetia bacterium | reverse complement strand
CCGTAACCTTTGCTGGTCCTTCACCTTCGCGATTGATATTGATCTCAAGGTTCTTGCCGTCTACGGACTTGTGAATCTCCATTCTTATCGTGGCTTTTGAATCGCCAGGTACTTTGGCTGGCGTTCCGAAACGAAGGATGCGCACATCCGAGTTCGCACCATGCAGTTTCTCAATCATCTTTTCGATCTCTTCAGGCGACTTATTGTTCAAGTCGAATGAGAGCCCCTGTACCCCTTTGACATCGTCGGTGAGCCACTCGTGCAGGCCCTCGGCATTGACAGTAATTTTCATCATCTCGGGCGGACGGTCGACTGGCGTCAAGTCGATCGCTTTTGATTCTCCCTTACGCAGCACTTTCAGTCTCATCGTTGTCGCTCGGCCATCCTCGGCAGCTTTCACCTTTAACATTTGCGCCAGTAATGACTTTGGATCCGTCAGCTTCTCTTCACCAACGGCGACAATAATGTCACCCTGCTCTAATCCCGCTTTGCTAGCTGGACTATCGGGATATACGGAATCAACCAATACGCCATCGCTCGAACCAATGTACTTTGCCAGGTCTCCTTCAACCGGTTTGAGCGCAATACCTAACCAGAACTTCGGTGCATCCGCGTGTTCACTTTTCTGCTCAGTATCCTCCTCGTCACTACCAATGAAGAATGCGACGACGCTCTCTTGAGTGTTTGTCTCCGCCTGCATCGCTTGCAAGCGATTCCCAAAACTACAGACTGCTGCCCACATCGCGCCAGCGATTACCCAAAATTTAAAAAACCTTACACGCATTTCCATCTCCTCTGAATCTAACGTTGAATTTCCGCCGTAACTATGAACTCGAGCGGCACCTAACTGTTGCCGGTCTGCAATGTATGTAGCAGTATTTTCTCAGTACGACTCAACCGTACCACGACTTAATATCAGTTGTTGAACTGGAACAAATGCCGACGAGCCGTCCTCGAGTGTCGTCGGCATCATCATTTCGTATGACTTGACACTAATTCTTCCATTGCGTTCCAATTCGCGAATCGACCGAGGAATGCCGCTATCAAAGGCTCCAGGACGGTCAACGACAAATTGTGGCTCGAATTTGGGACTTAGCGTGCGCGACGTGGTTGTTGGGACCTGCACGACGGAATTTGTTCCCGATTTAATGAGCGCTGTTCGCTGGCGTTCCGCTATGACCTCCGACCCCAACCAACCAACCGTGAAGCTGACGAGTAACAGAGCCGCTGTCGATAATTTTCTCGCAAAACCGCTGGCCGATGGATGCGACGCTGTCGATAGAAACGTGATCTTGTTATCAAGTTGCGACGGTTTCGCCACAACGGAAGCGACGCTCTCTATGGACCAATCTTTAGACCAATTGATCGTGCCTTGAGCCAACGCACGCAACTCACTTCGCAGGGCTTGCTCCTCAAGAAATGCCAACGCACAGTCTCGCCACTTGGCTGGCTCTGCCTCTAATGCAAGTAACGCAGCCCTATACTGCTCACCTGTCAACTGACCTGAAACCAGATCATCAATTAAGTGTTCACCAATGTTCGACTGACTATTTTTCATCACAACCTCTACAAACAATTGCGACTATTCCGTACTTAATAACCTCTCTCGCAGCAACGCACGCGCTCGGTGCAATCGCGATTGCACCGAACTCGCAGTCACCCCAATCCGTTGAGCGATTTCTCTGTAGGACAACCCGTCCACATATTTTAACATCAACAATTGGCGATCGCGTTCCGACATTTGGCTCATCGCCGATTGAACTTCCTTTTGTCGCTCCAAACTAATCAACCATTCCAGCGGTTCGCGCGTGCGACTGTGTGAATCCGTCTCCGGCGAGAGTCTTGCGGCGTTTTCGATCAGCCGCTTGCGCCGACCCGCTTTCCGCCGGAAAAGCATCATTTGTCGAAGGGCGACGCGGTACAACCAGGGCGCCACCCGCTCGACCGGCTGCTGTTTAGCCGACTGAGTTGCCGCCGCAATCGCCACTTCTTGCATGACCTCCTCGACTTCGTGCGCGCACCCCAACCGCGCTTGTAGCGTCGTGCGCAGCCAAGCTTGGTGCTCGGGAAAGGCTTCTAACGGATCGCACACGTTTGCGGCTGTCATGTTGGTCGATTAAGTGCGTTTGGTTGCGTCCGAATAATGTTGCTCAAGGCATAGAGTTGTTGCTAGATTTTACATGGCGCTCAGAGCACCATTATAGAAAACGCTACT
>JAYVHC010000079.1:0-3508 GCA_043771575.1 Planctomycetia bacterium | reverse complement strand
ACGATTGCGGTCAGCGAGGAGGTAGCTGACGATGCCGCAGCATTCTACGGTTTGGTTCGCTCGCGGATTAGGGTGATTCCGAACCCGGTTGATATTGAGGCAGTGCGCGCAGCGGCGGGCAGTGGCTTCGCTGCAAATCTGGGTTCCACAATAAGCAATAACCGCATCGCGGTCGTTGGCCGGTTGTCCTGCGAAAAGGGGCAGCGCTTGGCGCTTGAGGCCTTAAAAATAGCGAACGCGAATCGCACGCAGCTGCTGCACATGGACATAGTTGGCGATGGCCCTGATCGAGCGGAACTGGAGCAATTGGCTTCGCAATTGGGTATCTCGGAACAGGTGAAATTCCACGGGTTCTTGCCTAACCCCTATCCGTTGATTCGCGAATCGCAGTTACTCTGCATACCGAGTGAACATGAGGGGCTGCCCAATGTGGCGCTTGAGGCGATGGCGTTAGGCACGGCAGTTGTTGCGACCAATTGCAGCGGTTCTCTGCGTACACTGATCGGTGCGAATGAACGCGGTATTTTGATCCAACCGGGCGACGCTCAGTCACTGGCCTTGAAGTTTTCCGGTGCCAGCGTCCCGAACGAAAAGTTGACTCGCCGCAATCAATTAGCGTCGAAATGGGTCGAAGAGAATCACGCCATGGCCGGTTGGCTGAACGCAATGCAGAGGCTGTTCATCGCGACGACGGCACGGCACGCTCGGTGAACCAAATTCAAATGTCGTAATTCAATTGAGAATACAGGCTGGCACACTCTGCGCAGGCGAGTAGCGAGCCTCGCAGGGCGTGGATGCACCTGCCGATCGCCTTATTCGGTTCAAACGTCTTCGCGGAGGCTTAGTAAGCCAACTCAAAGCCGGCGAACGCACCATGGTAGAAGACGTTGCCAGAGCCGTTAAAGCCGCTCCCATTGGCAAAGTCGCTTGCGGCCAGTTGGTCACTTGCCAAAGCCACGCCATCAAGCCAAAGTAAACGATAGCCACCGCGCAGCGCTAGATGGTCGGTCAGTTGCATTTTTCCAGTCGTTCCAAGCTCGCCGATGAAAGCAGTATTAGTTCCGCTTCCATGGGCCGGAACGGTAACGATGCCAGTGCTAAAATCGCTATTCTGTGCAGAGCTGTTGCCGAAGATCCCGGCCTTCCTAAATGCGTCCAAGTTGTATCGAGACCGACTCAGTAGCTGAGCAGTTGCACCGAGCTGAAATCCGTACAGTCGATTGCGAGTAGATGCACTGTAACCGAATGGAATGGCCGGCAAGTTGGTCATAGTGCCCAGTCAGGCCGTTCAGATTAGTGGAGAACAGCGGCTGGCGTGGTTTGAGATCGATACGGCCACGGGCGACACCATCGGCGTGTTGGACGACGGCAGCCACGGCATCCTGGAAGGTGTCGCGAGTTTTCTAGCCCGCTTCTTACCAGTTTGGTTAGTTCAGTTTGGACTGGGGTATTTGACGGCTACACTCGAACTGAGCGTTCTGAAAATCGCCAAGGATTTTTTACTCACTGCCGCAATCAAGAAGTTGGGTTTCGAGGACGATAAGGCGGCTGCGCTCGTCAGCCTGTTGGGGCTGTTGGCCGGAGCGACGGCGCTCGTCGAATCGTTCGAATTCCGTCTGCCGCTATTCGTAATTGGTTACGGTCTGGGCAGCGCCCAAGGGCTGTACGGTCTGCTCAAAGACCCTGAAGTTCCCGGCATGTTGCTCGATCCCAACGGGACGCAGCAGCCGCTGACCAACACGGCTTTTGCCGAGGTTGACAAACCAGCGAATACCGCACCCGGCGCCGTGGCGGCAAACATCCAGACGGGCGGACTGGAGGTGCAGGGCGACTTGCAGGCCAGTTGGAATACTCCGGCTGGCGTTTCCACCTCGCTCCGCGGGGCAACGCTCAATGTAGCCAGCGGCTCAATTCAATTGGTCGGCGGCGGATCGATTCGCACCGGTGGGGTGTCGCTGGCGCCGGGTGCTTCAGTGGGCGTGGCCACATCGGTGACGGGGGCAGCTGCCTACCGAGTGGCCGGAAACGGTAGTCTCGGGTTCTATGGTCCGGCGACGACGAACCTCGGTGCCAGCGGCGACTGGTCAAGCTATACCGCGAGCGTCAGTCGATCCGACGGATGTCTCAGGCTGTGCTGAGAATGGCGGTGATCATAACGTCCTTGGGATCGCACTGCCCAATCCGCAGACCGCTTATTTGGCAACGACTACAGTGACAGGTGGAAATAGCCAGGCCGGTGTCGGACGGATCCAAGTTGTCGATGTGACCACGCCCACGACCGCTCACGTTATCCGGGAACTCGATATTCCTGGAACCGTAATTACTTTGGGAGTGGGAGTGAGCGGCAACGTCGGCGTCGTCATCGGCAGCACACGGGGCTTTCAAGACAACCCGGCAGGCGTGATCATCGGCAATCTGACCGTCACGACCTTGGACGGTGCCGCTGAGCGGCAAGCTTCGGGGGCGAGTCCAGCGTTCAATCGCATCGACCTGTTGAGCGTACTAATGCATGAGTTAGGACACTTACTCGGAAAAGCAGATCTTGCTGACGCTTCGGCCCATTCTCTAATGTTGTCTGCGTTGCCCGTCGGGACCCGACGACTGCCTGAACCATTTACCCCGACTGCTCTTGTCCCGCAAGACATAAATCGCGATGGAGTCGTGTCGCCTCTCGATGCTCTGTTGATCATCAACCAGCTTAACCATCGAGTCGGTCAATCAACGCTTGTCGCATGGAGCGAGTTCGATGTAAACAAAGATGGCTACGTATCGCCGCTTGACGCAATGCTGGTGATCAATGTGCTGAACCAGCCGCGACTCCGTTCCCATGGCGAGGGCGAAGGCGGGCCGCCTGAAAGCACCCGCTCGCAAACAGAATCATCGACCAAGCTGATAGCCAGCGACAACGATTGGCTCGACTCCCTCGCCGCCGACGTGATTGCCTCTAGGAATCACCTTCGCCGAAGGACGGCGACGAACTTTGTCCGAACTCCCTAATGCTATTCCAATGTCTGGGCAATACAAGCTCGCAGCGCAAGCGAGTGTATCGTCGCAAGTCATTCACTCCGCAACTCGGATCCACCGCTGTCGAGGCGCGGAGCGACTCGACCACATTTATTTAAGAAGCAACGAAGTGACGCTGATTGCAAATGGGCGAAAGAATTGAAGACCGTGGGTCAGTTTCTAAGTTGTTTCGAATCTATTCGGTGGAAAGCGGGTTAGCGCGCATTAGGGAGCCGTTGGCGCGTTGTAATTCAAAGAAAGATAGCGCGTGCAAGGTACTGGCATTGAGAAATGCCAACTCCGCTGTCGCCAGTCGCTCTTGAGTCGCCAGTAGGTCTTCGAGGTACAACGGTCCGACGTTGTCGCCATCCAACAGCAACTCGGCGCGGCTCTTTAATACGTGCAATTCGCGTTCGACCAAGGTCATCGCCTGAGCAGTCGCGTCTCGCTGCTGCGTCGCGTTGGCCACGCTGTGGCAAGCGTTGCGAATCTCCAGTGCAACATT
>JAYVHC010000078.1:0-7950 GCA_043771575.1 Planctomycetia bacterium | reverse complement strand
CTGGTGTGCTGCCCAGCATCCGACCTCAAGACGTGATCCTCGAAGAAGGCGACATCGTGTTGATCGAGACACGCGATACCGAGTTCTTCTACACAGGTGGTCTGCTACCTGCCGGCCAATACCCTATCCCACGCGACTATGACCTCGACGCTCTCGGTGCCATGGCTCTGGCTGGCGGTGGTGTTGCCTCGCGTAGCGGTTCGAGCGGCGGCGGGGGGGGAATCAGCGGACTAACCGGTGTTGCACCAGGCAGACTCTACATCCTTCGCAAAACACCTTGCAAAGGTCAGATAGCGATCGAAGTTGACCTAGCCCGGGCGATCAACGATCCTCGCGAGCGTCCCATCATACAACCCGGCGATACACTTGTCCTACAGTACAAGCCTTGCGAAGAAGCCCTGAACTTCGGTGTGGGTACCTTCTTCACCTTCGGTATCCAACAACTGCTCCAGGGCAGCGGCAGACGCTAAGCCACAGTGTAATCCGAAAAACCATAGCAGGCAGTTCAACTCAAGTTGAACTGCCTGTTTGCATTGAACATTATCTCACCGCCAACAACTCACTCTGGCATCTTCCCTAGAGCAATTTCTTCCTCCCACTGATCCATCAGCGGCCAGTCGATGGCGCAGGTCCCAAAGTCGGCCATATGCAGATAACCTTGCAAGCGCGCGATGGTTTTATCGAGCAGCGCATTGTCTTTGCGAAAAATCGGACCATGACTGGGTAGCAACCACTCCACGTCGCTCGCACGAATGCGTTGCAATGACCGCACAAAGGCGGGAATGTCGCTGCCATGATGCGCGTCGATGGCACCCACACAACCATCACGGAAAATGTTGTCGCCGCTGAACAACAAGTTCCCCATTCGAAACGCGAGCTGGCTGTCGGCGTGCCCAGGCGTTGACCAAACTTCCAGTTTCAATTTGCCAACTTCGATGATCGAGCCTTCATCCACCACGTGCTCAGTTTCCACGATTGGCATTTCGAGATTGATGTTCTGGGCTTCAATCTCCGCAAAGGTACGTAGTTTATCGCCACTGGCTAACAACTTGGCCGCTCGCGGATGAGCCGAAACAGTTGTCTTCAGCAGTAGCTTGGCCGCCGCCAAACCCTGACCGTGATCGACATCTGCGTGCGTCGCCACCAAAGTCTTGCACTTCGATAGCGGAAAATCCAACTCGCGAATCAACTCGATCAACTCGTCGACCGATTCTTCGTAGCCAACGTCAATCAAAATCCACTCGTCAGCATCAAAGACCAGGTAAACGTTGCAACCGATGACGTGCCCAGCTTGAAAGTTGAGTTCGATGACGTTAGGGAAGAGTAACTTGCGTACCAACATGAGCTGCGTTGCCGAAAACAGAGAAAATAAGATAAGCCTAGCCGTATGATTGTAGGCGACTTCCCCACTTCAACAAACCCGCCCATTTCTTCCGTATTTTTCCAAGCCGGATTCCATTGGCCAAATCGGCAAATCTCGGTTCATCTGGGAATAACGTACGCAAACCAAACGAGACTCACTTTGAGTTCGTGGGTCGCTCCTGCCGGGCGCGACCATCACTGAGGCACGCACAATACAAGTGGCCTGGGCCATGCTGTGCTCAAAAAGTCGCACCCGGCAGGAGCGACCCACTAAAAACACATCGGTATGTAGGTGGGAGCACGCTAAATCCGGATGTTTCAAAAAATCACCGACTCAAAGCGAACTAGCAATCTGGGAGCGCAGCGCAGCCAGAACTTCGTCCGCGGCCTCCTCCATTACGTAGTGCCCCACATCGCTCAATTTTAGTGTCAGAGCGAGAGGCAATAATCGCTGGAAGCGGTGCAGACATTCGGCGCGAAAACACCAGTCGTGCATGCCCCAAATCAACTTGATAGGTCGCGTGCCATAACTGCCTAATTGCTGCTCGATCTCGGCGAGTAACTGCCAAGTTGGATCTCCCGGGGTGCGCGGGATGTCTTGTACAAACCTCGCGATCGCGACTCGATTGGCCCAGTTCGAGTAGGGCGCGATCAAACCCGCCGCTACGTTTTCATCTAGTTTGGGCAATCGATGCAAGGTCATTTTCAGCGCAGCCAGTGCAAAAATATTCAATTGCCTCATCGCCCAATTCCCAAGGATGGGAATACGACACGCAGCAATGCGCCAAGGAATGTAGGGTGGGGGGAAAGCGGCCGTGTTCAAAATCGTTGCGCCCTCGATCCGCTCTAACACGCGGAGACCCGCTCCTAGACCAATTGCACCACCCCAATCGTGGACCAGCAAAGTAACATGCCGCAAATCGAGCTGAACAATCAACTGCACCAGATTCGCGATATGCTGTTCAAGCGAATAGGGATACTCTTGCGGCTTGTCGCTCAGACCGCAGCCAACATGATCGACGGCTACCACGCGAACTTGGGAGCTGAGTTCCGCGAGCACGCGGCGATAGGTAAATGACCAAGTTGGATTGCCATGCACGCACAGCACAGTTGGTCGATTGGCACACCCGTCTTCGTCCTGCGCACCCGTTTCGACGTAGTGCATTTTGACGCCGCCCGCCAATTCAAGGAACCGCGACGGAAACGGATAAAGTTCTCGCCAATCGGCCATGGAACACAGTAAGTTCTAATTCGAGAGAGTAATTTGTCCGCTCTGTGCGGCTCTAATCGTCACAACCGGGCCACGCTGTCGGCGAGTATACCGTGAAGCCCCATTACTGTCGCCGGGCCATTGCGGCTCATAAACTACAATAGACTTACCATAGATTCGGGAAATGCGTTTCGCTACTTTGATTGCGCAGCCCACACATTCAGGCTGAAATCCGATGTCATTTTTAACAAGAATCGCGATGGCGTGGTGCCTACTCGCCCCCGTCAGCCTCAACTCGACAGCATTTGGGCAGGCGATTGGCAAAATCAAACTGCAAATGGAAGAAGAGGAATCTGGCGACGCGCTCACTTGCCGTGTGAGATTGACCGGTACCAACGATCGCGCACTGCGTATTGCTGGCGGGCTGCACCAAAGCGGCTGGAACCTGGTCGACAATCCACTGCAATATTCAGGCCGCGCGGGGGACTACCAGTATGAAATTACGCATGGTCCACAGTTCTCACGTGGCACCGGCGGTTTCACGCTCGATCGCAAATCGGAAGCGATCGACGTCATTCGATTGCCACGTCACTGTGACCTCGACGCAGAAGGCTGGCGTGGCGGCGACTTGCTCTCGTATGTGAAACCTGAAGAATCCGCGCAGTGGCTAGTCGCCGAAGATCTAACCATGGCCGCAGTCGTTCATGATCAAGTTGCCGCTGAGCAGCCAGACCAGCGCGTCGATGCCGACAATTCGCGTTGGGTCGATGCACCGAGTTATCACGACGCGCGGGCTAATGGTGGCTTGACACTTCATCACTGGACACCGGGTCGCGAAGTGCCTAACTGGGTTTCGTCGAGCAGGTTGCTCGAGTTGGCCAAGGAAAAGCCAGATACGTTTACGGAGATTCAACGCTTGTGGGCGCGCGACGTTCCTATCTGGTTAGCTTCCGGGAAGATTGATGCCGTCCAGTTGCTGTCCGATCACCTGACGATCGACGGCGAGGGAGCTGCACGCGTATCTGCGCCACCGGAAATTGATAACGCGATGTACCAAGGGTCGCGAGGCCCTGGTCGCTTGGTTGAGTTCATCTACTGGCAGATCCTGGAGGCCGGCCTGCGCATTCCACCCACTGCCGGTAGCGGTTTTGGCCGCACCCCTTCGCCGCTAGGATACAATCGCGTTTATGCCATGACGGGTAACCCCGATCCCGCCGCCTGGTGGCAGTCGGTACGGGCAGGCCAGAGTTTTGTTACCAGCGGTCCGCTGCTGCGTGCGAGCGTCAATGAGTTTTTACCAGGACATGCTTTTACCGCAAAAGGAGAAAAACCAATCGAGCTGGACATCGATTTAAAATTGACGGTGGCCGATCCTGTCGAATACTTGGATGTCGTCTTTAACGGTCGGACACTCTATCAAGTACGCTTGGATGAATATGCCAAAGCAGGCGGCAAGATTCCAACTCAGTTGATCAAGGAAAGCGGCTGGTTAGTGATCCGCGTGGTCACCGAGCGCGAATTTACTTATCGCATCGCCACCACGGCACCCTACTATTTTGAATTCAATCAACAACCTCGCATCAGTCGCGAAGCTGTCAAGTTGTTTCAATCATGGCTGGATAAAACTGAACAACTCATCGCCGCCGAACCAGAACAGTCTCGCTCCGCCACTTTGCCCTACCTGAATGCCGCTAGGAAGTTCTGGTCGCAGCGATTCGAGCAGGCCAACGCGCCCTAAATCGCCTTTCAAAATTATCACAGGCGAACCCAGTCCTTGGCTCGGCTGAGATGTGTGGCCGGGGTTCCAATTTTTGCTTTAACAATATGCGGCATCCAAACGGCGCGATCGACCAGATCGATGAGCGCATAGGGATCGATGGGTTGCAAAAGGCTAAAAACACCCCCGTGGGCGTGCAGTCGGCTTGACCAATCAGCAGTCAATTGCGGGACGAGAAAAATTACGGGTACGTCCCGAGCTTTCTCATGCGAACGCAGCCTCCCTGCGAATTCGCAGCCCTTCGATAAATCGTCGATCGCAAGCACGATCAGGTCCAAGTCGCTGCTTTCAATGGCTTTCATGGCCACGTCTTCAGTTCGAGCGAGCAGCGCTCGGTGGCCTTGCATGTCCAGTACGGAAGCCATTGCGGTCAACATAAGGGGATCGCTATCGACGACAAGGATGGTCGACGCGGATTGGTCGATGCGGCGAATTTCCATGACTTTTTCTCGCTTGAACCGTTCAAACTGCACAATTCACGTCGGCAGCTGGTTAGACTTACCAAATTCCTCAATAAAATGGAAGTTCAAGAGTGTGCACCCAAGTGCGCCCAAAAGTGCGCCAGCGTGCCTCTGGTGATTTCGTTTCCTTTAGGCTTGGCTAAAGCGAATCGGGCGACAATAATGAGGGCCCTCGCCGAGCCGCAGGTGGCTCAAGGTGGCTCACACTAAGCTCGTCGAACCACTCGATGCAGCGTTCACACCAACCGACTCTTGGTACTATGAATTCATACGCGCGAATCGGCACTTTCGGTATCCTCGCTCTCATCGCTCTGCGAGTCGGCATTGGTTGGCACTTCTACATGGAAGGTGCCAGCAAAGTTCGGGGCAACGACTTTTCATCAGTCGGGTTTCTCAACGCCGCCAAGGGACCGATGGCTGACCAATTTCAAGCGCTCATTTGGGACCATGATGGCAAAATTCGCTTGGATGAAGAACGGGTCCTCGGGATTTTCAAAGCTGGTGCTAGCGGCGCGTCAAAACGATTCGCGTTTACCGACGCACAGTTAAAGGAACTGCAAGCAGTCCTTGACCAATATTCCGAAAAACTTAAGGAAGTTTACAAAGATGCGAAAGACGACATCTTCAAGTACCAGAGCAGCCAAGAACGTATCGCCAAGATGGGTAGTTCGAAGATGTACAATGTTGCGAGCTTGCGAGGACAAAAAGAGAAGGTTGAAAGCGAATTGCTTGCCAGTGTGAAACCGACGATGGGAGCCGTTGAAGCGATTTGGGACCAGTACGAACAACGGCTCAATGCCATCGCGAATCCGACTCAGCGCAAAGCCGTTGGCAGCTACAAGTTGGTCAAGCCTGGCCAAGGGACGCTCACCACCGATGCAGTCGACAAAATCATTCCGATTTTCGATATGGTTGTCGGTATATTATTGATGATTGGGCTGTTAACGCCACTAGCCTCGATTCTCGCCGCCCTGTTCCTGTTAAGCGTTGTGCTGTCGCAGATGCCGGGTTATCCCGGCGCCGCACCGACCTATTTCCAAACCGTCGAAGCTCTCGCGCTGGTGGTTTTGGCAGCCACCGATGCAGGACGTTACGCCGGTTTGGACTTCATCCCATGGGCTTGGTGGCACCGCGCCAAAGGCAAACAAAATCGAGCAACACGTTCTGTTGCCCCGTCGCGATAATGCTCGGATCGGGTTGATCCGAAAACTACCACAATACAATTTCAAAAACCAATTCCACTCTACACAACGCACGATACAAGGTTCAGCTATGCAAATGCTCACTCCTGAACAAAAACAAGTCGGCCAAGACAATTACTACGAAGCGGTTGGAGTCACGCGCCGCGACTTCATCAAAGGGGTTGTCAGCACAGGTGCGGTAACGGGTGCCGGTCTGGGCGCAATGTACTTCGGCTACGGTAAGACATCGAATCCTGTACGCGTGGGTATCATTGGGGTCGGTGACGAAGGCAATGTACTAATTGGTGGCTGTACGCCTGAGTACGTTCAAGTCAAAGCGATCGCTGATATTCGACCTAGCAGTATTCATCGGGCGTTCCACGGGGACTGGTCCAGCGACGCAGCACTTGCGGCGCGTCCTGGTCTGATTAAGCAATATGGTTACGCCTCCGAAGATCAAGCTCGCAAGGAGATCAAAGTCTACGACCCGTCGAACGGGGGTATCGAAGCGTTGCTGAACGATCCAGACATTCAAGCAGTAATTATTGCTTTGCCGCTGTTTTTGCATGCGCCCATTGCTATCCAAGCGATGATGAGAGGCAAGCATGTTTTGACCGAAAAACTGATGGCCCACAATGTCGGTCAATGTAAAGCTATGGCTCGATTCGCTAAGGAAACGGGTTTGCACTGCGCCACTGGCCACCAACGCCACTACAGCGTATTGTACGACAACGCGGTTCATTTGATCCGCTATGGGTTATTGGGACAGCTGCACCATATACGCGCGCAGTGGCACCGCGGCAACTTGCCTGGAAAGGACAGTTGGCAGATGCCTCTGCCCGGCGGCGAAGTGCTAACCGTCAACGGCAAGAACTCGACCGTCAACAAGATCGCCGAGCAACTGAAGACTTACGAAAAAGAACTTGACGCGGCCAAAGACGCGATTGAAATCAAGCAACTTGAAATGAAAGTCGCTCAATGGAAAGCCTGGGAATCGGATTCAAAGCTGGACGCTAAAGCCCACGGTTACGAAGACAAGAAAATGAATGAACGCGTCCGAACCGCCATGGAAGAACTGTGCCGCTGGCGATTGTTTGAGCGCACGGGCGGCGGTTTGATGGCCGAACTGGGCAGCCATCAACTGGACGCTTCGACGATTTTCTGCTCCGCACTCCGCAAAGACGGCTCGAAGGCTCATCCGCTCAGCGTTCATGCCGTTGGCGGTCGACACATCTTCCCGATGGACCGCGAAGCCGAGGATCACGTCTACTGTATGTTCGAATTCCCTGGACCAGCCTACGATCCAGAATTCGACGTTGGTTACTACAACAAGGAACAAAATTATCCGCCGAAAGGTAAGGGCGTTCCCGCGTACGAACAAGATCCGAATAAGAAAGTCGTCGTCACCTATTCTTCGATCAACGGTAACGGCTTCGGTGGCTACGGCGAAGTTGTAATGGGCACCAAGGGCACGATTGTGCTCGACAAGGAAGCTGAGCTTCTGCTTTACAAGGATGCTGACACGACAACCAAGGTCGGCGTCAAGTCCGACAAGGGCAAGTATACGCTCGACACCCAGGCCAGCGGCAATTACGCAGCGGCCAACAACGCCAAAACCGCTGGCAGTGGTCCAGTCAGTCGCGGGTACACCGAGGAAATAGAGCATTGGGCATGGTGTATCGCCAATCCAGCCCCAGAGAACAAACCTCGTTGTTATCCAGAAGTAGCTATGGCCGACGCAATTATCGCCTTGACCACTAACGTGGCGATGGCCAATGGCGCCAAGGGCCAGCCTGGATACATCAAGTTTGATGAAAACTGGTTCGACCGCGACTCCGACGCTACCCCCGACGAAAGCAATCCTGTCACTGAACTCGAGCGCATGAAGACTTGGAAGATTGTTTAGAAACCGAGGTTCAGGTGAAAATCGAGTGCCAGGAGTTTCAACTGCAGTTACGG
>JAYVHC010000077.1:0-3028 GCA_043771575.1 Planctomycetia bacterium | reverse complement strand
GGACTTGTTGGTTACACCTAGTAGTTCGATCAGTTCCGGAACACTTTTGAATATTGCCTGGTCCGACAATAACAGCGGACAAGCAGCGGTTTCCACTGTCTGGAGCGATTCGGTAACCTTTACCAATACCACGACAGGGGAAGTGCTTGCTGTCCTGACCGTCGCCGACAACGGTGCCAATGGTCCGCTGTCAACAGGTCAATCTCGCGCCCGACAAATCCAATATCGATTGCCCGATGGTTTGCGTGGTACGGGTACCATTCGGGTTGATGTCGGCGCCGATTCGGCCAATCAAATCGGTGAATTCAATGCGGCTGGCACGGGAGAGACCAACAATTCAGCCACGACAACGGTCGCTTCCTCACTAGGCACTTACGCTGACCTGCAAGTTAGCAATCTGTCGATCGCTGGACCAGCCACGATTCAATCGGGCAACGCGATTAGTATTAGTTGGGAAGATCGTAACACGGGGACAGCCGCCACATCCGGTGCGTGGAATGATCGTATCGATGTGGTCAATACAACCACAGGAAAATCGCTCGCAAGTTTACTGATCCCCTACGATGCGAGCCTTCCAGCCAACGGTGCGATCGCGGCCGGAAGTTTTCGTCCGCGTCAGTTCTCCTACACTTTGCCCGAAGGAGATATCAGCGTCGGAACGATTCGCGTGGCGGTGACGGTCGACGCAAGTAACTCGATTTTCGAATACAACGTTGGCAACACAGGTGAAATCAATAATAGCGCCGAACGTACCGTGAGTGTTGGATGGCACCCTACCCGGATTTGTTGGTGTCAGGCGTTACCCATTCCCCAGCCCTAGTCATCGGCGATCCAGGCAGTGTTACCGTAAACTGGCGAACAACCAATATCGGCAGTGCTGCGACTAACACTACGAACTGGACCGACCGCATTGTGGCTTCGGCAGATGCGATCGACGGGTCAGAGTTTTACAGTCGACTACACCGTCAAGAAAATGGGGCCAGGTGTCACGCCTGCAACGCAGCCCACCTGGAGCGACTTAGTCTATTTGTCAGCGGACACCAATTTGGATAGGTCTCGAGATCGATTCCTAGGTGTGTTTACACACTCGGGCGGTTTGGCTAGCGGCGCAAGCTATTCTGTATCCCAGCAGTTCCGCGCTCCGCAAGACATCACAACTCCGATGTATGTCATCGTAATCACCGACCCAATTACAGACTCACGGTTCCCTGCTGGCAGCGTATTTGAACTCGATCGTGAAACCAATAACGATCTGGCAAGCAGTCAGCCGCTGATTATCGATCGACCTCCACCAGCGGACTTGCGTGTCGATACAGTCGCCATTCCTCAAGCGGCACAAACGAATTCATTAGTGCACGTTAGCTGGACCGTTAGCAACCATGGCACGAACGCTGCTAATGGCACTTGGACAGATTCTGTTTATCTTTCCACCGATGACAAGTGGAGCCTCGATGATACCCTGCTAGGCAAGAAAGATCATACCGGTACTCTGGGCGCAACAGGCCAAACCTACAGTGGCAGCTTGGACGCCGTATTGCCTGCGATTCGCGATGGCGTTTATCGCATCTTGGTGCGCACCGATTTGTTCGACGAAGTCTATGAAGGCAGCGACGAAGGCAATAATACGACTTCATCATCCGGTGGCGTGGCTGTCACAGTCCCTGGACTGCAGCTAAACGTTTCGGAAGTGACCTCGCTCAGCACCGATCAACAGCGACTCTATCGCTTTGAAGTCGGTGCCGGGCAAACGATTCGACTGAGCCTGACGACATCGGCAGCCAATGCAGCTAACGAAATATACGTGCGATTCGGCGACGCGCCCAGTCCGCGAGTTTATGACTACAGCCATACTGGACCGCTGCAAGCCAACCAAACACTGCTGATTCCAGGGAGCGCTGCCGGTGTTTACTACGTGCTCGTACGAGGCCAATCGGAGCCTGCGCCCAACACGGCCATCAAGTTGCTGGCTGAAGCCCTGCCGTTCCAGATCACTGATATCGTACAAGACAAAGGTGGAGACAGTCGCTATGTGACAGCCACCATTTTGGGTGCCCAATTCAACCCTAATGCGATTGTCAAGTTAATTCGGCCTGGCTTTGCAGAGTTTGCGCCGGTCAGTTACCAAGTCGTCAATAGTACCAAGATCATCGCCACCTTTGATTTGAGGAATGCACCCCACGGACTTTATGACGTTACAGTAACGAATCCGAACGGTGATCAAGCTCATTTGCCTTATCGCTATCTGATTGAGCAGGCCATCGCGCCGGATATTGTGATCGGCATGGGTGGCACACGCGTCATGAACGCGGGCGACACGGGTAACTATGGTTTCTCATTGGTTAATGCAACCAATGTCGACCTGCCTTACGTTGACTACAAAGTGGGAACCGATGAACTCGGCACCAACGGCGACGTCTTCAACCGCCCATACACCGTGTTCAGCAACAATCTGCGCGGCGATGCAGCCGTTCCCAACGTCCCATGGGCAAGCCTCGATTCAACCGTGAACACTACAGGGGAAAACCTTGCGGCTGGCTATGCCATCGACTTAAATAATCGCGCTTACGCGGGCTTCAATTTTACGGCTCAAACTTACCCTGGTCTAAAGGAAATTCTACTTAAAGACCCTGAGGCCGTTGAAGAAAAAGAACCGCCCGCCGTTGGCTTTATCTATCACATTTTTGCTTCCGCGACGCCACTCTCCCCGGCGGAGTTCGTTTCTCAGCAGCGCTCGTATGCACTCGGGCTGCGCACTCGAATCCTGGCTGACT
Source organism: Planctomycetia bacterium (assembly GCA_043771575.1). Lineage (GTDB taxonomy): Bacteria > Planctomycetota > Planctomycetia > Pirellulales > Pirellulaceae > Aureliella. Next base: position 257 of record JAYVHC010000077.1, on the reverse strand, counting down.
CACAAGCCTCTGTTGCACTTAAGACTCTAGCTGCGGATCCCAATGCATGGGCCGATCTGTTCTTGGAATCTTTGCGCCAGGCAGGTATCCTTCGCAATGAAGACACACCACCGAAGCCGCAAACCGATCCAATTCTCAATAGCCTGATGTCGGTGCTGGCTGCAGGTATTCTGGCTGGCCCCGGTGGAAATGACATTATCAGTGGTGGAAACGCCCTCCAATTCTTCGACAAGATCCATCAATGGTATGGCGATACA
>JAYVHC010000076.1:0-5735 GCA_043771575.1 Planctomycetia bacterium | reverse complement strand
TAAGATGCGAATGGCCTGCAGATTCATAATTGACCGTCCTCACGTCCACGCATAACTGAGCTTACAAAAATCTCTTCCAGCGTCATCGACTCAATGGCTTCAATGACCGCCCCCGATGCCTGTAATTGACTTGGCACCGCTTCGCGGAATTGGCTAAACGTCAGCACATGCAAGTTTCGGTAGCTTGACTCAAGCCTTAGACTCTCAAGGCGCGGAGTTTTCCAGCTTTCGGGTGCATGCAACTTGACACGCTTCCACTTGTCCAGGAATTCATCCGCGCTACTCGACGCGATCACCCGGCCGCGATCGATAAATGTGATGGAGTCACTGATTTGTTCGACATCCTGAGTATTGTGAGAAGAATAAAGAATCGTTCGGTCGGGGTCTTCGACCACGCGCATGAGCTCGGTAAAGACCTCGTGCTTGGCGACCGGGTCAAGTCCGTTGGTGGGTTCGTCAAGGATCAGCAGCTTGGGATGTCGAGCGAGGATGAGCAACAGCATGGCTTTTACACGCTGCCCATGCGACAGTCCTTTGACAACTTGCTGCTGAATCAAGCCAAAACGATCGAGCAATTGACTCGCGTAGTCATCATCCCATTGAGGATAAAGCGATCGGACAAACTGCATGTGCCAGCCAAGCGTTTCAGGCTTATAGAGCCGCATGTCGTCGGCAAAATACCCGATGTCCTGTTTGGCGGACGCTGCGCTTGACGAAATAGGCTTGCCGAGCGCGGTCACCGCCCCCGCATCGGGTTGGACCAGCCCCATCAAGATGCGCATGGTGGTGGATTTACCCGCGCCGTTCGGCCCGATCAGGCCAGCCACCGTACCGCGTTCAACCGCAAAATTAATATTTCGAAGTTCAAAGTGTTTGTAGGATTTGCTCACATCAATTAGCGACGCGGCGAGTACGGTTTCAATCGAGCCATCATGGTCTAGAGTCATTTGCCCACCTTTTGCGATTGTTCGTAGACTTCGGCAATTCGCCGCTGCATCTCTGTTTTGGATTTTCCCAGCAACAAACCCAGGCTCACCGCCTGCTTTAAGTGGTCGCGCAATTCGACTTCCTGAATCGAAGCTTGCAATCCGGGTCGATCCGCGACGACCGAACCCTTGCCTTGCCGAGTCGTAATGACCCCGTCCCGCTCAAGCTCCAAGTAGGCACGCTTGATGGTGATCACGCTAACTTTGAGGCCAGCCGCCAACTCGCGAATGGATGGCAATTCGGTCCCAGGCGGCAAATCCCCCACCGCCACACGCCGCTTGACCTGCTCAATTACTTGCAGGTACAGCGGGCGAGGGTCGGCAAGAGAAATAGTAATCCAACTGTGCATTGTCATATACACAGTATACACACCATGCATTCGCCAGGAAAGGGTGGATCTTGGCAAATCTCGACCAAGTCCCGCTTAGATTTTTTTTTACTCGTTTCACCCGTTGCCGGAGGAGCCCGGGGTTTGAGACCGATTTTATTGTTCTGCGGCGATTGGACTGGTGCCAAAGCGAGCTCGGTTGCTAACTTTCACAACGTTGGCAGTAAGCGAAACAGTGGAGTCGCCGTGCGTGATTTGCTATCAAAACTAAAATCCTCGATTGAACGATCTGCGGAGCGGCCGGTAGATCGCTGGTCAGTCATTGGGCTGGTCCAAACCGGAAGCAACTACGGAAGTGAAATCTGTGGTTCGTTGCAGGCGGCGTTAAAGCGTTGGCAAGCAGACGATGGCAGCGCCATGGCGGCTTGCGTGGCTTACTATTTGGCTCTTTCTCTGTTCCCCATGTTGCTGCTGTTGATTGCGGGCGTCGGTTTGGTGATGCGATTCACGCGTCTGGGACACGACGCAGAAATGCAAATCTTGAGTATCGTGGCGGAGCACTGTTCGACAACGCTGGAATCTCAAGTGCGCGAAGTGCTGGCTCAGCTGCGCGACCATTCGGTTGTCGGTGGACCGTTTGGACTTGCCACTGCTATCCTCGCAGCGATCGGGGTGTTCTATCAGTTTGAAAGGGCCTTCGACAAAATCTGGCACATACCCGCCCCAGCCAAAAATAATTGGAAAGCGACTGTTCGCCGACTAGTCGTGCGGCGCTGCATGGCGTTTACCCTCTTTTCTGGTGTTGGCTGCGCGATTGTCTTCACCTTGGCCGCCAACGTGGCTATTGGAACTCTGCGACAATGGATGACACACCTTCACTTACCAGGCACCATCGCGATTACTTTGGTTGACGCAACTGCCACGATGTTGCTAAATGCAACTGCCTTCGGTGTATTGTATCGCTGGTTGCCCAAACGCCGACCGATGTGGAGTGACGCATTTCGCGGAGGCCTGCTGGTTTCGGTAATCTGGGAAGTTGGCCGTCAGTTTTTAAGCGTCTTTCTCATTGGAGTGAAGTACACAACCGCTTACGGTGCCATTGGTTCCTTTATCGCCCTGCTGCTCTGGTTCTATTGGGGCGTTACGATACTTTTTTTCGGCGCAGAATACGTCAAGGTGTTATCCCAAAAGCACCAGCGTCCAATTCGCATGTTTCAGCCTGGTGTAGTTGTGGACGACGAGCCCGAAACAAGGACTGTTCCGCGCCGTATCGCGGCGTAGAGCTACAGTTACATTGACCCACGTTGCTGGGTCCCGTAAAATCTGGCGTAGTATTTGGGTCCACATCTCCTAGGCGTACAATTAAATTGCAAGTAGATACGCCTCTCCGAAGCGGGCAATTCAGCGTCTCGGAGGAGACCATTGACTTAATACCATAGCGGCACATCGTTTCCGCAAATCGGGAGGCTCTAATCATTTCTGTATTGCGCCACCAATCATTATCGGGAGAGCGACGCTCCTGCGGAGCTTTGTGGGGCCGCGATTGGACGTTCACCAGCACTGGGAGCCTATCTCGCTGCCGAAAAAAGGCTCGGCAGGAGCCTCGCCCTCCCGATCTGCGCGGAGTATTGCAATTAAGTCAGCAGACTCCGGAGATCCGCTGCTACTTGGTAAATCTTCATCTGCCGGTCGGTCGCCTTTATGGATAACGTGTCATGAAAAGCACCTTTCCCAAGTGGCGGCGTGCAACAATTGAGTCGTTGGAGACTCGACGGCTGATGGCTTTCGATCCGTCAGCGCTTGAGCAAGAGATGCTGCAGCTTTCCAATAGATTCAGAATGGACCCGGTAGGTGAATATACGCGGTTGATCGCCGCCGATTCGCCGCTGCAGTCGCGCGACGCAGAAGTGACTACTCAACTAACGCTTAGCAAAGTTGACGGGAACATGTTGCGATCTGAATTGAGTCGGCTGAGTCCCTCGCCGCCGCTTGCCTGGAACGAAGTAGTTTACAATTTCGCCACAACTCAAAACGGAACCATGATTTCAAAACAGAGCCAGGAGCACTTTCCAAACTTGGCAAACACCCTGCTTGCGATGGGGGTTCCGATTGAAGCGAGTACGGGCCAGAACGCCTTTTTCAATGCCCTGGGTATCGGAAAGACCCCTTTTTTTGTCCATTCTGCTTATGTAATCGATTGGGCGAACGGGGCTGCGGGTGCCACTGGGGGAATGCAAGTGGATCGTGGGCACCGCCTTAGCATGCTGAACTCGCTTTACAACCAAATGGGTTCGGCGATCACTCCCACAGCTTCGCTCGTCAACACGCAGTTCATTGCAAAGATCAGCAGCGCTCAAAAGTTGGCAGTAGGTGCCCTGTTCGAAGACAAGAACAAGAGTGGCTGGTATGAGGCGGGTGAAGGGATTGGCGGTGCTCAGATCGAATTCAAGAACCTGTCAACGGGTGCGATTTTTACCACACGCGCGCTCACCGCAGGCGGCTATCAGGTTGTATTGCCCGCAGGTACGTATTCGATCACAGCCACGGGTGGCGGACTGGCACGTGCGGTTGTGATTCCAAGTATTTCCATCGGCGCAAGCAATGTCTGGCAAAATCTGATTTATGACCCAACTGCGATTCCGCCTGATTTGTTAGAGCCCAATAATTCGACGGCTGCGGCGACTGACGTTGGGACTCGCGATCAAACGCTCAGTTCGCTGTCTATTCATCCTGGCGATAACGACTATTTCAAAATGGTTTCCAGTGGAACGGGCGCGGCGACCTTCGACTTGCGGTTTATTCAAGCTTCCGGAAATTTAGACATGCGACTGTTGGATTCAAGTGGGGGCATCATCGCCAGCGCGATTACTGCCAATGCGCCCGAGAGCATTACGGCGAACCTCACTCGTGGTCAAACCTATTTCATTCAGGTTTTCTCGAACAGCGGTGCCGGCAACAGTCAATACAGTTTGGAAATCAACTTGCCCGAACCCGCCCCACCAATCGCTACTGCGGACCGTGGCATGACTGCACATGGCACTGGACCTTTGCGAGTTTCGCTCATCGATAACGACCGAGATCCCGATGGATCCCTCGCAACCTTGACGCCGGCGCTGCAGACTTTTGGTAGTGGCACGTTCACCCTCAACACCGACAAGTCTCTGTCTTATACACCGGCAGCCAGATTTGTGGGCGTTGATCGAGCTACCTACAAGGTTACGGATGATCAGGGCTTAAGCTCGAGCAATGCAAACATCGAGATTTTCGTGTTGGATTTCGCTTCGGCAACGCCTTGGAAAAACACGCGCCGCATGTTCGATACCAATGATGACGGTGCTGTCACTCCGCTTGACGCTTTGCTGGTCATTAATGAACTCGTTGCGCGCGGTTCAAGGGTTCTGCCGACAACTCTCGCGGGCACCGCTGGCATGTTTGCCTTTGTGGATACCACAGGATCGAATTCACTGGAGCCCCGCGACGCGCTGCTGGTCATTAACGAACTAAATCGTATTCGTAGCGGAAATGGCGAAGGCGAAATGCCGTACAACTACGACATAGCGCTGCAGCAATTGATGGTTGAAGATGACGCGGCAACGCCAGGCAAAAAGAAACGCTAGTGCTGTGTTACATCAAGCCCAATTCGACTGACATTGAGCCGTGTTGGCTGTGAAATGGGATCATGGTGACGGCCATGTGTGAACTGTAAGCAATAAAATGCCCCGCGCCTGCCACAACAGTTGGCAATCCGAGAACAACATTGGGGATGGAGAGCCGCTCTTTGGCGTTCCCGCCAATCATGTTGGCGAATTCACCGACGAGATCGACAACGTCACCATTGAGGGAGCAAGGACGGTCGCCCAAGAATTTTTCCGCGGCTGCAAACATCAGCTCTTGATCAAAGCTAACTACGACAGTCGCCTTCAACGCGCCATTCAATCCGATGATTCCGCTGATGTCATGACGCGGCGAGAATCCATCGTATTTAGTGATGCTGCCCCGGTCCAGACTCCATCCGCACATGGTCGCAAATACGCTTTCAGTACTTTCGATCAAGCAGCGGTTCAGTGTTTCTTGTAACTCATTCAGTCCATCCGCGGCAGCTTCAGCGACTGCCAATGAATAAGCGGACGTCATGCGTGCATTACGTTCCATTACCTCTTTTACGAGATCTTCTTCGAGTGCGCTCACGAGCGTTCCTCTATACAGCCGGTTTGATGATTTTGACCGCTTGCCTAGCGTTATAAGAAGGCCCAATATTTGGGGCGGGCTCGTCCGAACTGGGATGTTTCCGAACTGGGATGTTCACGTTAGAGGATGAGTTTGTCACTCACCCTAAAAATATTGTAGCCAATTAGACAGCCACATACTTTTCAAGTTTGTTACGCAAATCCTCTTGCTCAAAGGGTTTGCAAAGATAGTC
>JAYVHC010000075.1:0-3094 GCA_043771575.1 Planctomycetia bacterium | reverse complement strand
TTCTGGAACCTACCTTTGAATTGTGGAAGCTATCCAGCTACACGTAACTATTGCCGCCTGTCTAAAATTGGAGTTGCCCCCCAATGAAGTTCAGATCTTCGACTATTGTCGGTGCGCTTGCGATCTGCGCAGCCACTGGATTAAGTGTTCATGCTGACACGAACGCTTCCCAAGGTTTTCGAGTTATTGTCCCAACCACGATCAGTATCACGGCGCCGCCAACCACAGCCGTGATCACCCACGACAGGTCGGACAATAATCAGCCCTTCCCAGCGCAGAATTGGGTCGTGCGGGGAAACGTTCCCAATGGCGTGAACGTGACTTTCTCAACTGGCTCTGCATTCGTTAACACACTTGACAATACAGCCAAACGCAATGTGCAACTTGGTTTGGGCGTTAGCTCGACACAAGGCCCGGGAAGCTGGACAGTTAGTCCATCGACCGACACTACCAACTATCTGGCTAATGATGAAATCGCGCAGGTTGCTGCGAGCTCCAATGGTTCGGGCAGCGCGAACTTCAACGTGTCAGTGACATTTGTGACTGAAGACTTCGATCTGTTTACAGCGGGCAATTATGAAGTCACAGTTTTCGGTACTGTTGCGGCAAACTAATCAGCTCAACCAAAAACCGGGTTATCCGAATTGACCGTGCGCCCCAACATTCGTGTGTTTTAGATGGGTCGCTTCTGCCGGATGCGAACTGTTTGCATGCATTGACTCGTTTGTGGCGCTCTTGCGTCATGGACGAGTCAATCACTATAAGTGCCTGATTCGTGGTAGGCAGTAATTCGCCAAATGTTCAAAGCAATCAGTCACGTATGAATTGCAGAGTTAGAAATCAGGACTTAATCTGTTGCATTCTTGCGATGTGCGTTAGCGGCTGCGCGCATCGCGCCAAGATTCACTACAAAAGTGTGGCCGACCTATATCAGGAAGCTGTTGAAGCGGTACGGAAGAGTGAAGCAGCATCTGCGATGCAGATGGAATTGCACAGCGCTTACTCAAACACCGGCACAACAGAACCCAGCACCTCTGACAACGTCTCCGCGTTAAAATCCGCTCCCGCTGCTTCGCTCCCACTCGCTTCGCTGCATCCGGATTTGCCAGTCGTCGCGGCTAGCTGGAATTTTGACCAATCACTACCTGAAAATGCCGTGACGGTGGCACCCGAATTGCTTCCCGGATTGCCTGCCCCCAAGTCCGCTGCGCGAAGGCCTCTAATCAACGAGATTTTTGAGCAAACCGAGATCAGGGAAGCGATTGAGATTATTGCGTCGGCCACGGGGGACACCGTGGTTGTCGATGATTCCATCGGCGGCGTAGTTACCTTGCAAATCAAAGATGCGACCTTTGAGCAAGCATTGGAAATGTTGCTTCTTCCACTCGGACTCGTCTACGTCGTGCACGAAGGAAGCTACCTCATCTCTCCGCCCGATCCCGAGTCGCCGCTGTTTAGATTGATCAGCTCTCGCTACCAGTACTCACCTCGTAACCATCTTCCAAGTAAACTTGCCGCACTTGTTCCCAAGCGGTTATCGCCGTTCTTTCAAGTCGCCGACGATCGCAATTTAATCGCCATCGAAGCTCCTAAAGCGATCGGCGAAGATCTACTCAACCGCTTACAAGAGCTTGACCAGCCGGTACAACAAGTTGTTCTCGAAGCCATCGTGTGTGTGAGTGCGCCAGATTCTGGGTTCAAATTCGGAGTAGATTGGAATCACACGCTGCAGTTAAACAATCTCGACCAAATGAAAGTCGGGCTTAGCGGGCTGGCATTCTCGGGTGCAGCCAGTAAGTACGGTGTCAATAATGCGTTCGATGAATTTGCTGTGACATCGGCTTTCATTCAGCTCCTTGCGCAGCAGGGACTTGTAACGATTCGTGCGGCCCCACGCGTGACGACAAAAGATGGAGAAAAAGCCGCAATCTCGATTGAACGCGAAACGTTCTTTAGTCTTCAACCAACCAATACAAGCGTGCTGTTCACGCAGAATATTCAAAAAGTTCAGGCGGGTATTAACTTGATGCTCACGCCGCGGATTCGCGGTGATCGAGTCAGCATCGAAATCGAAAAGGCTGAGGTCAGCGAGGATATTCGAACCAGTGAGACTCGCAAGGAGTTAGTGAATAACTCATTCCCAATCATCAATCGTCGAACTGTTTCCACAAAAGTTGATGTGCTCGATGGTCATACGATTGTGATCGGTGGATTAGTGCAGCGCCAAACCGTCGACCGCGTAAACAAGGTCCCTTTCTTGGGTTCGCTGCCCGGAATTGGAGGGCTCTTCCGGACGGTGGAAAAACAAGAGCAAGACGCTGAAGTGGCGATCTTTATATCGCCTCGTATCGTCCATGAAGAAATTTACATGGCGCCGTTAGGCAAGTAATTCTTTAACCCTGATAGCGCTCCCGCGATGCCAAGCACGATGGTTCGAATCTTAAGCCTCAGCTTTTCATCACTAGTGTTTTCTCTGTGGCTACCCAACCTGGCTTTTTCGCAGCGTCAATTTGCGGTGCAGGACACATTCAATCCTGCATTTCAAATCGAACCGCTTGTTCAACGCCTCAGTGGTCGACGCGGTGAAATTCTCCGCTTTCAATTTGCCCTGCAGACACTCAACCGCGACACCGACATAGAAATCCTCAAAGTTGGCCTTCGGCAGGACATTACAGGCCAAATCCTTCAAGATGAACGCGGCGCCGAAAACAATCCAATCGAAATCATCGGCGAGACCAAGGTACACCTCACACGAGATGTTCCTTATGTTATCGAAGGCCTTGTAAAAATCCCCGATGGTGACGCTAGTTTCTATGCACTCGGAATCCTTGTGCGAGACAACGGTGTTCGCAAAGAACGACAGCCTGAATTCGATTCGTCCAACAAAACGGTGACCAAAGCCGGCATTCGCTTTGTTACAAACTATGTCCTGCGAGTTGACCTGGATGTGGTGGGTGCGCGCGGCGAACAAGCTAAGACACTCGTTCTCGAAGCGGGAAAAATTTCACCCTTCAACGGCCTGCCTAAAGTAAGCGTCATCGTGCGCAACCCAGCGAGCACTGCCTTCGAGTATCAACTGCGCACGCACTTACGT
>JAYVHC010000074.1:0-5510 GCA_043771575.1 Planctomycetia bacterium | reverse complement strand
AGCAATAATCAGTGGAAGTCGAATCGGTACAAGTCAATTTTACAGAGTGCCCATAGTTCTGGACAATTTCAACTAGCCAAACTTGCATTAAATCGACTGATCGAGATTTCTCCCTCGCAACGCCTAAAAATACAACTTGCTTTAATCGAAGAACAGCAAGGTAATTTGGCAGTTGCTGCGACGATGATGCAGGGCTTAGTGCAGCACTACCAAAATCCTGAGGCAGCACTTTGGCTGTTGATGAAGGCATTTAATTTCGATGAATTTGGTACATGGTCCGAGCAGCAACGCACGAACTTCCAAAGTCTGGTTGCAGTTGCGATTACTGGCTCTGATGAAACGGCAAAGAACGCTCGCCTTTTGTACGTCAGCTTCTTATTACGCACGCAATCGAAAATGGAAGCTGCTAGGGTGCTTGAGCTTGTTGCTGCGCAGGATACAAACTACTTGCTAGCGGCCGCGAAACTGAACCAAGATGCAAATCCGGCAGCTTCACAGAGGTTAGCAGAGACTGCCGCAGTACACTTCAGAAGTAAGTTGGACAGTTTACCGAACGATATTTCCGCAACTATAAGCCTTGCGCAAGCCCTAGTCATACTGTCGCGCGAGGAGGAAGCAGTGCGATTATTAACCGGGGCGAGTGGTTGGAGCGCTGATGTTCGACTAAGTCAGGGTGCTGCAGAGGCTCTCGCGCTGTACGCTCTGCGTTTGAAGCAAAATGACTCGACTAGAAATGGGGAGTCGCTGGCGAAACGATTGGATGCCATAAAGCGGGCCGTCGACCTTGCTCCCAACCACGCCATGGTGATCGATGTACTCACACAGATTCTAATTGAGTGTAGAGAAAGCGCCAATCAGGAATTGCTGGTCGTTAGGCGATCATTATTGAATGGGCTTGCTCCCGAAACAATGCACTTCATTGAAGGCACAATTGCATTGCTGAACGACGACGTCGCTACAGCAGAGTCCCACTTTGCGTTCGTGGGCACCGATACAGATAAAATGCCGGGCCTCCTCAACAATGTTGCGGTCGTTTTGCAAAGGAAAGGGGCTGGCAATCTCCCTAGAGCGCTGGAATTTTCTAATGCAGCATTAAGTTTATTGCCCGATAACGCCGTGCTGCGCGAAACACGAGGTGAAATTCTCGCGAGTCTTGGACGACATCGTGAAGCCGTTGCCGATTTGGAGTTTTCTTTGCGAGACGCTTCTGTCGCGGCGGAGGCGCACACTGCTCTAGCGAACAGTTACGCTGAACTTGGGATGGTCGAGCTTTCAAATGAACACCGAAAGCTATCTCAGACTGCCGTCAAGTAACACGCACTTAGCTGGATACTAACCGTGGAAGCACAGCAAACTGGCGGGAGAAGCTTAATGCGCAGCCATTACGACTGGTTGCTGGCAATGGGAGTCTTGGGTTTGCTGCCGCTGCTTGTCGTTCAGTGCGGCTATTTGGCATCGAGAAAGCACTTGCAGTTCTTTCCCTTGGCATGGTTGCTTTTTCTGACCCTGATCTACCTACGCGGCGCGCCAAGCGGTTCGCTCCCAAGGTGGCGGTTGCGACTAGGGGAATTGTCTTTTGTCGTGGCGGTAAGTATCGCGGCGCTAGCAGTGTCTCGGTTTTCTCCTTGGCTCGCGCATGTTGCCTTGGCGGTGCTTGTGTTTGCATGGATGCAAGTGAGGCTTGTGGGAAATCGTTGGACGCAGTTGGTCTCGTGGTGTGGACTTATGCTTCTGACAATACCGTTGCCATTGAACGGAGACACACTGCTTATTCAACGCTTGCAGGCACTCGCCACGCAATCTGCTAGTCAACTACTGGATCTAGCTCATTCGCCGCACATGGCGCGGGGGAACGTGTTGGAGATACGCACTGGCGAATTGTTCGTTGATGAGGCCTGTAGCGGAGTCGACAGCCTATACTCACTGGCAGCGATTGCCGTGATGCTAATTGTCTGGCAACAAAGGAGCTTTCTCTCCGGCGTACTAACTCTTGCCCTGGTGCCTCTCTGGGCGTGGTTGGGTAACTTGATTCGGATATTTGCCATTGCCATAATGCTGGACCGCTTTGATATAAATTGGACTCATGGCTGGCCACACACTGTTTTGGGTTTGGCTTTGTTCGCGGGTTCCTTCGCATGTATGTTGTTCGCGCAATCAGCCATCACTTTGGTTCTTGAGCCGTTTCCGGTTGAAGCTGCAACAACGTCTTTCGTTCACCGGTGGTATGATCGATGTGTGAGCTGGCCTGGACAACCTTCCACTGTTTCCGAAGAGCCATTGGAACACCCTCAAGCCCTTGCATCGCAGAGTTCTAGACGCTGGAGGATTGGGTATACGGCGGTGCTTGCCACTCTTTACTTGGTTCTGGGAGCGATCTCGGCGTTGCCGATCATGGGTGTAGGGCCCTGGAGATCGAGGATTGAGATGCTACCGTCTTGGACAAAGCAACAAGTTTCGGATTTGTTCGTTGCGACGGACTTGCCGCAGGATTTTTCTGGATTCAAATTGTTTGGGTTTGCGGTGACGCACCGTGAGACAGGCAGTGTTTTTGGAGAACACTCTGCGACCTGGGCATTTCAACATACGGGGCAACCGATTCAAGTATCGTTGGATTTCCCCTTTTCTGGCCTACACGAACTTGAAAGTTGCTATGTTGCTGCCGGCATGCAAGTGAATCTGCCAGTCGTTACCACGAGCGAGACCATTGATGATTTCAATGTACAAGTTCATGAAGTCAATCTAATCGATGACTTGAAGCAAACTTCATTTCTTTGGTATTTGAGTTACGATGCGGACGGAGTGCCGGTGACAAAGCTGAAGTCAGCGATGTGGGGAGGGGCATTAGCCGTCCCTCCTGTTGCCTTTCAGGTGCAACTCTTGGTGAGTGATTGTGGAGAACTGACCGAGCCACAGCGGACTCTCTACAGACACGTGTTGGTGCATGCAGCGAGGGAACTATTGCCAAAGATTCAAACGTTGCCGGATTTGCGCTGATCGAATGACATAGTGTCCGGCGCAAATCGGAGTGATCAGGAATTCTGTTACAATCTGAGTAGTTATGAGGCCGTTGCTAAGCAACGGCCTTCTTTGTTTTACGGGAACATGCCGGGCGGATGGGAGAGTAATTTGATTCCATGCAAGATTCCGCTACCGATTGATGATGCATTGGCGGAAATCGTTGCGGCGGTGCGGGGTAGCGAGTGTGTGGTGGTGGAGGCACCGCCGGGGGCGGGGAAGACGACTCGGGTCGGGCCGGCCTTATTGGCGTTGAACGGCCGAAAGGTTGTGTTGGTGCAGCCCCGGCGAATTGCGGCTCGGGCGGCGGCAGGGAGGATTGCGAGCGAGTTGGGATGCGATGTCGGTGGGCTGGTCGGTTATCAAGTTCGCTTTGATCGGCGGGTGAGCGCGGCGACTCGGTTGGTCGCGATGACCCCCGGGATTTTGCTGCGACAATTGCAAACAGATATCGAACTGGCGGATACTTCAGTAGTGATTCTGGACGAATTCCATGAACGGTCGCTGGAGTACGATCTGTTGCTCGGAATGCTGAGGCGAATTCAGAGTGAGTTGCGGCCGGACCTGCGATTGGTAGTGATGAGCGCGACGCTCAATACCGAGTCCATTCGCGAGTACTTGAATGAGCCACCCGTGATCCGCGTGCCGGGTCAGTTGCATCCGGTTGCGATTCATTTCAGCCGCTTTGGCATTCGGGGGAAACTCTCCGACTTGGTGGCGGAGCAGACCGTGCGTGCGGCGACCGAAAATCCAGGCGATGTGTTGGTGTTCTTACCTGGAGCGGGCGAAATTGATCAAGTGGCACGGCAATTGGAAGGTCGTGCGGCGCGCGAAGGCTGGGAGGTCATGCGGCTGTTCGGTGAGATGGCGGCGCAGGATCAGGACCGAGTGCTACAACCCTGCGAGCGACGCAAGATCATCTTGTCAACGAACATCGCAGAGACTTCACTAACGATCGATGGGGTGCGCGTCGTGGTCGACAGTGGTTGGGCGAGGGTGCAACGAGTTGATCCGAGTTTGGGGCTGAACAGTTTGGAGTTGGAGCCAATTGCCAAGGCCTCGGCAGCGCAGCGAGCGGGCCGGGCGGGGCGTACGGCGGCGGGCGTATGTTATCGAATGTGGGACGAAGTGACGAACCGCAGCCGACCGGAGCATCTTGAGCCCGAAATACTGCGTGTGGACTTGTCGGGTGCCGTGCTGCAGTTATTGTGTTGGGGCGAGTCCAACCCTGCAGCGTTTCCGTGGATTACGACTCCGCGAGAAACAGCCATTGAGTTGGCGATCCAGTTGCTAGAGCGTATCGATGCAGTCTCTGCGGGGCAGCCGACAGCGCTGGGTAGAAAACTGATGCAGTTGCCCGTCCATCCGCGACTTGGGCGGTTGCTGATCGAAGGCCATGCGCTAAAAGTGCCTCATAGTGTTGCACTCGCGGCCGCGATGCTTTCGGAGCGCGACGTCTTTGATCGATCACCGCACGCCGGTCAGTCGCGTCAACCGTTCACACGCACCCAGCAAAATCACGATTGCGATGTGACGCAGCGATTGATGGAGCTGAGCGAATTCTTACGAGGCCGCAGTGGTTCCAACTCGTCGTCGTTATTTGCGATTAAGCCAGGTGCGGCGAGGCAGGTGGCGCGTGTAGCTGAACAGCTTGAGCGGCAAACGGAGCAGACTCTGGGGCGGGTAACTGAAGAGCCGCTAGTGGATCAACTACCCCGAGCGCTGTTGGCCGCGTTTCCGGATCGGCTGGCGCGACGACGCGGTTCGCATGACGCCCGGGGATTGATGGTGGGCGGTCGGGGCGTGAAACTGGAAAACGCTTCGGGGGTCCGCGAGGCCGAGTTATTTTTGTGCATTGACGTGGACGCGGGCGGCAGCGAAGCGAGTGTACGGCAAGCGACAGCGATTGCGCCAGAGTGGTTGCCGATCGAGCATTTGCGGCAAAGCGATGATCGTTTCCTGCATCCGACGCAAGGTACGGTGATCACCCGTCGGCGGACCTATTGGTTGGATCTGGTGATTGAAGAGACGCCAATCGCCACTCCGCTGGATGATGTGACTGCCGAGTTGTTGGCAAACGCGGCGGTCCAACAATGGCATAAAGTGATGCCGAGCGATGACAAGTCGCTAAACAGTTGGCTTGGGCGTGTGCGTTGGTTAGCGGATGCGATGCCGGACAGTGGACTGCCCCTGCTGACGCCTGAGGGGCTGCGACAGTCGCTGAGCGAATGGTGTTACGGCCTGCGCAGTATTGGTGAGTTGAAGCAGTTGCCTTGGCGCAGTCTACTAGAAGGATTGCTAGATGCAAATCAACGCCGCTTATTACAACAAAGTGCACCTGAGCACTTTACGTTGCCGAGTGGTAGGACGGTGACGTTGCAGTATGAGGTCGGCAAGCCACCGATTCTGGCGGCGAGGATCCAGGAGTTTTTTGGCATGGTCGATACACCGCGAGTGGCTGGCGGACGAGTACCATTGCTGTTGCATTTGCTTGC
>JAYVHC010000073.1:0-1940 GCA_043771575.1 Planctomycetia bacterium | reverse complement strand
CACGCTGGGCTGGGGCCAATGGTAGCTGGCTTTGTTTACGCTCCGGCTTTTGATCTGGCGGAAGTCGACAAGCGGATCGAAGATTCAACTGCAGCCATCATGCTCGAACCCATCCAAGGTGAAGGTGGTGTGCAGATTCCGACTCGGGAGTATTTGCAAGGGCTACGTGCGTTGGCGGACGAACACGGTCTGTTGCTGATCTTCGACGAAGTGCAAACAGGTTGTGGTCGGACAGGCGAATGGTTTGGCTACCAGTATTTTGGCGTACAACCTGATATCATGACGCTCGCGAAATCGCTGTGTGGCGGAATCGCAGGCGGTGCTATGATCGCTCGTCGCGAGATTGCCCCAAGTTTGCGATTGGGAATGCATGCGAGCACTTTTGGCGGCAATCCGATAGCAGCGGCGGCTGGAATCGCGACCCTGGAAACGATTGAAGCCGACGGTTTGTTGGCTCGTGCTAAGGCCAATGCTGCTCATTTTGCCGAGCGATTGGCTGAATTGGCTGAGCAATTTCCGCACATTCGAGAAATCCGTCAGGCTGGATTGATGATCGGTATTGAATTAGATTTTGATGGTAGCGAAGTTGTGGAAGCGTGCCTAAAACGCGGGCTTCTGATCAACTGTACGCATTCCACCGTGATACGTTTATTGCCTGCCATGAACATTAGTGCAGCGCAAATTGATCGAGGAATTTCCATTTTGGCGGACGCGTTGACTGAGCGAATCTCAGCCATAACGCAACCCGAGTCGCTGGCACCGAGCACCTAACGAATGCATAGGCTGCTCGGCGATTCCTAGTTCTAGCGAGCCTTCCGTCGGCTCCTGATTTGAGGTTTGTCGTGAGACATTTAGTTTCGTTATTTGACATTAGTCAACAAGAATTACAAACAATCCTGAGTCTCTCCGAGCAAATGAAAAAGTTGCTCGAGCGTGGTTGCCGTCCGCCTTGGCTGCAGCGGCGCGTTCTGGCCATGTTGTTCGAGAAGCCCAGTCTGCGAACGCGAGTTAGCTTCGAAGCTGGCATCCAGCAGCTCGGCGGTGCCGCGATGTTCCTCGGCGCGGAAGTGGGCTGGAAGAGCCGCGAGTCGACTGCTGATTTCGTGCGCGTGCTTTCTCAATATACGGACTTCATCGTGTGCCGAGCCAAATCGCATGAGTCGGTCGAAGAGTTAGCCAAGTACAGTCGTGTGCCAATCATTAATGGACTGACGGACCTATCTCACCCATGCCAAGCGCTAGCCGACTTGCTGACGATGCAGCAAGTTTGTGGTTCGCTATTGGGCAAGACGGTTACTTTCGTGGGTGATGGTAACAATGTCGCCCGTTCGCTGGCACTGGCGGCGGCGATGGTTGGTATGCGGTTTCGCTTGCTCGGGCCTGCGAACTATCGGATTAGCGAAGAATCCATTGGAAAGATCTTACGCTGTTATCCGAATGCGGACATTGTACAAAACGATGCACCGAAGGAGATGCTCGCGGGCGCTGACTTCGTTTACACGGATGTTTGGACCAGCATGGGACAAGAGGCGGAAGCGGCCGAACGTCGAACCGCCTTTGCTCCCTTTCAAGTGAATTGCAAGTTGATGGCTTTGGCTTCACCGAACTGCCGCGTGATGCACTGCTTACCCGCCCGTCGAGGCGAGGAGATCACCGATGAAGTGATGGATAGCAAGTCGAGCGCCGTGGTTGAACAAGCCGGAAACCGTATGCACGCTCAAAAGGGATTGCTCGTGTGGCTGGCTATTCAGCACGGATGGCTCGACGCGGTTCAGCTGACGCACGAGGGTGTGCAAGTGCCGGTCGGAATCTCTTGATGTCTGAATCTGTTCATGTCCCTGTGCTACCTGCCGAAGTCCTTGCACTTGGCGAACCTAAACTTGGGCAGATCTGGGCCGATGGCACTGCGGGAGGCGGCGGTCACTCACGCTTAATCGCGG
>JAYVHC010000072.1:0-4230 GCA_043771575.1 Planctomycetia bacterium | reverse complement strand
ACTCGCCCTCAGCGGTCGATGGAGGTTCTGGCGGAGTGGTTGAAGCATGGTTGAGATCAAATCCCCATAGCAAAACTTGGTCGTCTTCCATGCGGTAGCCGAATGGCTGGCCACCAGGGGGGAGCAAGGTGGCGAGAAATTCCCGCGTGACTTTCTCTTCCGCCCACGCGTGTTCGGGCGCCGGAACAATGATTTCGGCGGTAGCGCTAAAAATCGGCACGCCTTGGGCAGACTTGGTGAACTCGTTGCTTGTTAACTCGCCGAGCACTGCCAGCCATGCCTTGGTGTCCTGGGTGCTAGTCAGGCTGTTCGTGAAGTTGAGCATGGTCGCGTCGTCCACAGGTAATCCCTCGGCAACGATCTTGTCGAGGCGTTCGTTCAGCATTCGCTTTGAGGCCCGCTCACGGCCTGCAATGACGAGCAAACCGATGACAACCAGTAATAAAGGCATACCGACAAAGAAGCCGACGCCATACAACACACACCCGCGATTCGCACACTGTTTCATAAGTTGCCAAGATCCTTAGGGATTTGAAATGCGGGTCGGAATCTATTGCGACGGCAAAATGTTTAACCAAATGGGTTTTGAAGTTGGGTTGTCCTTGGATTGACTCCGCAGGTGAATTTGGCGCCGTTGCGGGGTCAACCAATTCGCGGCTTTGATGAAGAATTCGCGGTCGTGCGTACCGTCGGGCAGCAGCAGTCCGTTCAAACCGATGTTGTCGACGATTGCGCCATGCGGCAAGTTTCTGCCGGAGTCGTCGCCACCAAAACTAACTGGTCCCGTCACATCGGCTCGAGCAATGACTACACGGGCAGTAATCGTCTGCCCGGGTCGAATGTTCAACTCTGAGAGTTCAAGCGAACTGTCTTGGGCATCCACCAGCTTTACTTTTAACTCGGGTGCACCCGACAGTTCGATTTCTAGCTTGTCTTTCAGCTCATGTTCAATCACATGACCTTGATGCGAGCTACGGGCGACAAGCGTAAGTTCGAACTTCTTGGAAGCAGACGCTGGTTTATCCGCGGCCTTTTCAGCCTCGGGTTGTGTATCTAAAAGTGACTCCGTGGCGTGGGTGGCGTAGATAGTGCCTTTGGCGACCAACTGCCCCGCTTCGATTACCAAAGGATTCGTCGCGATAAAGCCGTTAGGCAAACCCTTCAATTCGATCGCGATTTCTTCGTCCAGATCGTCCAAACGCGTCGCCGTTACTTGCCATTCACGACCGCTGCCGAGGGGCACTTTCAACTTATTGCCCTCGACTTTAATTTCGAAATCGGGGCGGGGCGCGTGAATATCGATCGTGTACTTGTAATCGCCGCCGCCAAAGCCACGAGCGTCTCGGATCTTCAAGAAATATGCACCGCTCCGTGGGGCGACAAACGACAATCGCGAGTCTTTGCCCCAGCGGCGGAGGCCATCATCATCGTTTTCATAGAAAATCGGGAAAACAGGCAGCCCGTTCGGCAGCGCTTCTTCCTCGTCAACTAATTCTCGCACGATGTAGGCTGGTGCTCCTAATGCATGGGATGTCGGTGTTGTACCAAAATAAGTGAACCGCGAGCCGGCGCCTGGAAAGACCTTGAAACCCGAATCTGGTCCGCGTGGGTAAAGCCATAACTTGACGATCTCGCCGTCGGCGTAAAGCAACTCGTTTAACTCCATATCTTCCCAATTATGGACTCGAAAATCGTCGCTGGTGTTGCTGTCCTTGCCACGAAATGTGAAATAGGATTCGCGTGTGGCTTGCACTCGAGTCTGCAGGACTCCCCTGCCATTTGCGTCCAGTATTTCAATGCGGCTGTCCAGCGGCGAAGCGCTGCGACCGGCATTGACTTCAAAGATCCAAGCTTGGCCTGCGGTTGCGTTGAAACGATAGAGATCGACATCGGCGACCCCGCCCGCGTTCATATCAATCAGGCCATTGATTTGAGCCGGCAAATCGATGTTGGCGCTTTTATCGAAATCATCGTTGGGCTCAACTTCGCTAATGGAATTCCGTTTTGCATCAGCGACTGGGTTGAGCCCTGCGATGTCGGCCGCGGCAATTTCTGACTGGCGATGCGGAAGTACTTTCCGCTGCGCTGCACCCATGAGTTCAAGGACTTTCTCCTGACTGATATTAACTTGTTCACCGCTGAGCGTGAACGCGTGGATTGAATCGGTTGCGTTTGCCGTGACACCACCAGGAATGTCCGACGTGGTGGCGAGCTGTCCGAGCGGACGAAGCTGATCGGTGTCCCAAAGTTTTATGGTTCGATCCACCGAAGTCGAAATCAGCCTATCGCCGCTCATAAATTCGATTTGTAAAACGTCGTCTTCATGTGCAAAGCGGGCGACCAGCAATGGATTGATGGCTGGTTCTTTTCGTGAGACAACTTGCCATTTGCGAATCTGCCGATCGACGCCAGCGGCAAATAGGTGATTTCCGTTGGGAGAAAACCGTACACTCAACACCTCGCCTTGGGGTTGGCCGAGTGTGTCGAGTCGCTCGCCGGCGATGCTCCAGAGTTTGACCGTCTGATCCGCGCTGGCGGTTGCGATCAGGGAACTGGTCGCGTCAAAATCCAAATCATAGATCGCTCCGTTATGACCGTGCAGCGTGCGAGCCGGTTTGCCTGTGGCACGGTCCCAAACGATGATCGATTTGTCATAGCTGCCCGAGGCGATCCATTTTCCATCAGCACTGGCGCTGGCACAGTAGGTTGCATCGGCGTGGCCTTGCAAGCGCTGTTGCTCTTGACCGTTGTCGATGTCTAGCAGTAGTATTTCGCCCGCCACGCCCGCCACGCCCGTTGCGACCACCAGCGATTTGCCATCTGGACTGAGTCGCAGTTGATTGACTTTGCCGGACAATTGGTCGCAGGTCCATATTACTTGACCAGTAATATTGCGAACCACAACGGAACCAAACTTGCCGATCGCGATGCGTCCTGCGCCGGCCCCGCAAACGGCAGTTACTCGTAAGTCAGCGCTAGGATCTTTGGCAAGCTGCGGAGTGATGAGCCGCAATTTTAACTCACTTGGTTTCGAATCGCCCTTCGCCCCTTGCGCGATCCACTCTCGAATCAACGCGATCTGCTCTAATTTAAGCTGGGGTTCGTCCTTGGGCGGCATTTTCAGATAGGCGGAACCGGAGATAACTTGAAACAGTTTGCTGTCTTCGGGCTTCGACGCAATGACCACAGCGCCCTCCGGCGTGCCGGTGCGTAGTGCGTTCAATGAAAGCAGCGACAAATGGCCCTCCTTATCCGTGTCGTTGTGGCAGCCCGCGCAATAAGTCTTCAACAGCGGAGCCACTTGGCGTTCGTAGTCGATGTCGTCTGCTGCGGAAACAATAGAGCCAAGCAGCGATAGCTGGAAAAGAAAAACCGGTATGGCGCGAAGCAACGTCGAGGCATTCATTGGCGAGACCTAACTCGGAATCAAGGTTGAAGGACGATCGACTTTGGAGAGGATATTTCCATCCATTGTACATGCTGGAAAGTTCCGTGGGGTAGTGCAATGGCATCGCCAAAACGCAACTGGTGCGGAAGAAGATTGAAGTGCTAATTGCAGAGGTCAATGCAGCAAAGCAAGCGGAGCTTGATAGGGCTGCGAGAATTGTCAACGGAGTTTAGCGAGTCAGTTGACATCCGCAATCGCTGCAAGAATTCGGTCGTTTAACCGCCGTGCTCGTGCTCAGTGAAACGGTGCTCGTGCTCGTAATCGATGGTTCCTCTTCGAGCAGGAGCACGAGCACCACCCTATCGGGCTGAGCACGAGCAAGAAATCTCGAACATTGCGTTGTTTTTTATTGTCTGGTTCGCAGGCAGAGCTCGGGAGCGAGCATGTCCATTCTGGAAAGCCTAGCATGTACCAAGAACAATCCACCAGCCATCACCAAACGTTAGATTTTTTTGGCAATGGGCTTCTGGTAACACGGGCTCTGATTGAATTCGTGAACTAGTTCACGTGCGAACAGACTAAACCTAAGGCAGAGGACCCGAATCGTCCAATATCAAAAGGTGCCCGCGGATCCAACCTGTCCCCGCGGATCCGATGGACGGTTGCCCTGCGTAGGCAGAAGTGTGTGAAACTCACTTATTAAAAAGGCGGTGCCGCGCCTGCCGCAACTATTGCTCAATTGCTGGTTTGGCTTGGCGCTTGGATGCGCACGGGTGTCTCGACTGGCTTGCCAGCGTCGGTTGGCAAATTAACTGCAGGTGCGGTTGGGTAAGTTTGCCGAT
>JAYVHC010000071.1:0-3663 GCA_043771575.1 Planctomycetia bacterium | reverse complement strand
TGGGGCCGATCTCGCGGCCGAAAAAGCTCGGCAGGAGCCTCGCTCTCCCGACCGGTGTTTTCATTAGTCGAAACGCCAATAAAGATGTTTAGAGCGGTGACCTCGCCCTCTCGTTGCGCGAACCCCAAAATCTCATCTGGATGAAGCATTAGCGTAATCGCCGTTGGAACTAACCGCTAGGAACCACATGCTTAGTTGGGGGGCCCGTTCAGCATGAGAATTACCCTTTCCTTTCCGGTCATTTCGGCTTTTTTGTTTTGCAATTCACCCGAAATGCGTGCGTCAATTACGTTTTGCGGCGCCGCAGCTGCAGGCACGTTCAGGCCAATACCGCTAGCCTGCGCTTCGGGTTGCTTGACGATTCGCCAAACCTGAGAGGTAACCTGCCCTTTTTCTTGCAACTGATTTAAGATTCGGTTGGCTTCATAGCGATTGACAAACAGGACGAACGAATTGCCGAGTGGCGCGTAAGGCACGGCCATTTGAATTCTTTGAGTCGAAAATTGCTCGAAAGAGAATGCGCTGGCCGCTGAGGTAGCCGGAGCGGCCACTGCATCTGAGGCTGCTGACTCAGCGAGCGCTGAGTCAGCCGTCAGCGACCGATCTGCAGTGGATAACTGGCGCAGTAGTTGCTGCTGGTCAACGGCGATCAATTGATTCGAAGTGATCACGTTTTCAAAAAAATCGGGCGAATTAGCAATCTCGGGCTTGATCGCGGCCATCAAAACACTTTCCGTCGGAACCACACCAGGCTTTTGATCCGCACCCGCCTGCAGTGCATTGTTTCCGAATGCGAGTTGGTTAGCGCTGTACTGATTGGCTCCTCCGTATGTCAGCAAAGTCTGTGCTTCGTCGTCCATCCAACTTTGGCTGCGTGCGAAATAGACCGCAGAGGCGTCGGCCTTGAATAGCCCTCGAGAGTCTTCGTGCGAGGGACTGTTCGCGACCTGCTCGTTCAAACGAATCGCCTCAGGCTGCGCCCTACCTCGGGATGCATTCATTGGCGCAGGTGCTGGCAGATCCGCACCGCGTGCGGCTGCGGTTTCTTTCCTATTGAACGCAAATTCCGGAGCCGATTCACTGCGGCCGCCGAATCCGCCTGATGCGCCGCCCGAAGTCGGCATCGCGTCAGCCGATTTAGTTTTTAAATCCTTTTTGTCGGCAGACTCCGGTTGAATCTCCATTTCGGAATTACGAGTACTCTCAGCGGACATCGCAACAGTTGGCAAAGCGGAGGAAAGCTGCTTCGCGAGCGAAAGATTCTCCGCCAAGTCCCGGGCTTCTCCTCCAGTCGGTGAAGTCATCGCTGTGGCGCCGAGTAAAACTTCATCGCCCAGCGAATTCGTACTCGAACGACCTAAACTTAAGTCTCGACCCTCAGTGCCGGGCGCTTGTTTCGAATCGACATGGGCGACTTGCAAACCTGTCGACGGCCAATACACGTACGCCAAACCCGCTACCAGCAGAACACTTGCCGCCGTCGCGATCCATCCAAGCATCGCACGCGATACTCGCGATTGTAAATTCCAGCTTGCATGCGCTGACGCAGCACCGCGAGGCTCTTCGACTCTCGCTAACAAGCGAGGCACTTCTTCAAAGTAAGTAGTCGTGTCATCATCCTCGCCAGTATTCTCAAGGGCATCCTCCGCTTCATCGAAAGTGCCAGGCAACTCAGCCGGTATCGTAAATTCTAGATTGGGGCCCGCCCACGTCGGCAGCTTTGCAATCATCGTCCGCACGCGACGCAAATCCTCGAGCATGGCTTGCGCAGCGGGATCGATCGCCAGACGCTGTTCGACAACTTGGCGTTGTTCCGCAGTCAGCTCATCATCGAGATAAGCCGACAACCATTCTTCTTGAAATTCCAACTCGTTCATTCTACTTTTTCCAAGGTGCCCCGAATTCGCAAGAATTCGGGGCGATTAGCGAGTGCCGAGATTCACAAATTCGGCTACAAACGATCGCGTTAGCCCCGTGCTCCTAAGTTTCCCATGCGTTGCTCAAGGATCGATTTCAACTCCAACCGGGCGCGATGCAGTCGACTGCGAACCGTTCCGACCGGAATCTCCAGCGTTTGGGCAATCGCTTCGTAATCCATTCCATCAAAGTCACGCAGCAACACGACCGTGCGTCGCTCGACATCCAACATTTCAATCGCTTGCCGTACCTGAGATTGCATTTCACTTCGCTCAAGAGCCTCCTCTGCATCATCGGCCGATCCTATGGAGTCCATGGCGGAATCAAAACCCTCGCGCGGCAGGTGGCTTTCCACCCTTTTGCGTCTACGTTGACTGACCAGTAAATTCATCGCAACTCGGCATAGCCAAGTGTAAAACTGACTTTGCCCTGAAAATAAGTGCAACTTACGATAGGCCCGAGCAAAAGTCTCCTGCGCCATGTCTTCGGCTTCATGGTGGCTTCTGCAGGCGTGTACCAACAATCCCATCAACCGGCGTTGGTATCGCTCTACCAACTCGGCATAGGCGGCAGAATCGCCATCCAGGACCCGATTTATCGCCGCCTGATCGTCGCTCAGCATAGGTTTCCGAAAGAAAAAGACGCCACTTAGTGAATCCCAGTTCCCCAATTCTCAGTTTAACCGCTTGGATTAGAAAACTAGGGTAGCCAGAATCTGGGTACTCGGATTGTAACAAATGCTCGTCGGACTTATTGTCCCGAGAGGGATAGAATCACCTACGTGCCTTCACTAAGAAAGTTCGTAGTGCCGCAACGTTTATCGAACCAAGTACAAAAAATCCTCTCCGATGACGAGAACGCAAATGAACAGCCGCATTGGTCGAAAACCAGCTATGCACCGTTGCTACGCTATGAGCGTCATCATCGTGTGCACTTTGACGTGCGACTATGCCATGGCTCAATCCGCCCCAAAGCCCACAAGCGACCCTCCCGAGTGGGAGTTCATCGATAACGGCAAAATCAAAATCGGCGTGAAACGAGCCTCGGGAGCAGCCATCGGTTGGATGTCCTTGAGTGGTTCCAATAAGAATTTAGTCAATCACTTCGACCGTGGTCGCTTGATCCAACAATCCTACTATGGCAACGCCGACGGCTCGATGTGGGACAAGCAACCGTGGCACTGGAACCCTGTCCAAGGCGGGCATTACCAAGGTCAAGGCGCGCCCGTCATTGAACTGAAGATCGAAAATCAAAAACTCTACGCCAAGAGCACGCCACTTCACTGGGCCACCGGCGAAATACTCAGCGATTGCACGATGGAACAAACCATCGAGCTGACCGAAGCCGTGGCGCACGTTCACTATCGATTCACCTACAGCGGACTGCAACAGCACGCTGAGCGCGATCAGGAAATCCCAGCGGTCTTTCTCGAGCCTGAGTTCAAGCATTTGATTCTCTACTCGGGCGACCGACCTTGGGGCATTGGCAGGCTTGATGGACAACTTGACGAAAAACTCGAACGAAGCCAACCCGCTTGGCCTAACGAACGCCGCAAGATTACCGAGCACTGGGCGGCGTACGTGGATGACTCGGGCTTTGGTCTGGGTGCCTACGTCCCGGTCGCCAGTGACTTGACTTGTTACCGGTTTGGTGACGGCAAGCGGGAACATGGCTCGTGCTCCTACTTCGCTCCGCTGACGCGTTTCGCCATTAAGCCCGGCTTCGTCTGGGAGTACGATGTGTACC
>JAYVHC010000070.1:0-5889 GCA_043771575.1 Planctomycetia bacterium | reverse complement strand
CGGATTCGCCCGGTCGTTGACGGAAACGGTTCGATCTGCACGCGTGCAAGCTGGCCAATCGCCGGACGCTTGGGTACATGTCAATGATGTAGCGGGATTCATTGGTCCAGAAGTCTTCCGCAGCAAAGAGCAACTCGTGCGTTGCTGCTTGGAAGACATCGTGATGGGGAAACTACATGGACTGGCAATTGGCTTGGATGTGTGCTGCACGCTGCACATGGACGTATCGCTCGACGATCTCGATTGGTGCCTCGATCAAGTCGCGCCGGCATGTCCCGCCTATTTGATGGCGCTGCCCACGAAGATCGATCCCATGCTCGGCTATCTGACAACTGGGTTTCAGGATCATGTGCGGCTGAGAGAAAAATTCGGCTATCGAGTTAATGACCGCATGTGGAAATTCTTTCAGGACTTACAAGTGGTCGACGCTAATGACAAACCGACGGAGCACTTCGGTGATCCAACTTGGGTTTATTTGCAATATCAGCAGCGCAAAGGCGACCAACGGGATAGTCAAGCGATCGTCGCCGAGGGACGCGAGCAACTGGCCGAGATTCGAAGCCGGGGCGTGTTCGTCGCCGAAGGTCACGGCAAGCAAACCTGGGATCTGAATGAGAAACTCAGTAGCGACATTCGCTCGATTTACACCGACGCCAAGCAGTGCATTTGGCGAGAGTGGGAAGATGGCTTCGTGAGCCAGCTACCTAAGGCACTCAGGCTGGAAACGCGGTCGGCGAATCGCGAAGCCTATATTCTGCACCCAACTTCCGGCGAGCAACTTTCGGATCGTTCGCGCGATGCCGTGCGCAATCTACGCAACACGCAGGCTGAGCCATTCAATTGCGTGATCGTTGCCTCAGAAGGCCTGAACGCGTTAGCTGCGATGGATGACGATCAGTTGATGCCACTCGTTTCCGGTTTGCGCGAGGAATTGAAGCCGACCGCATACCGCGTCGCACCGCAATTACTGGTCGTGAATTCGGGCCGAGTGCGAGCCGGGTATATTACTTCCGCCGACGGTTCTCAGTGGAGTATCCCCAACGCTGTCGACCACAACATCACGCGCGTCGTCTCCGGCATCGCCACAACTGCACTCCTTCCCGAGTTGGCGGTGAAGGAGTGTCTGAAGATTCTCGTGTAAAGATTATCTGCAATTTTATGTAGACTCTTGCAGTAGTTCATGGTGGGTTTCGTTCCTCAACCCACCCTACCTGAAATCGGCTAGAGTTTTTTTACTTTGAAGCTGCGATAGGCAACTGGATCGCTGTGCCCTGCGAATCCTATGTGGCCCTTACGATTGTCGAGTCCCTTGGGTGGATGCTGAATTTGACTGCGATCGAAGGAATCGATATCGACGTCAAGAATCTTGGTACCGTTGAGCGTCACTTTGATTTTCTGCCCACGGACTTCGACCTCCTCGTAATTCCACTGGCCGACTGGTCGTAGGTAACCGTGTTTGGCACCGACGCAATTGTACAGCGAACCATGAAATTGATACGGCAGCAGCGGGGCATCGGTGTGCTGGGCGTTGTATCCATCGCTATCAATCACTTGCAATTCGAGCCCATCGCTCGACGAATGACCACCCAGCGGCGTGCGGAGAGCGATACCGTTGTTTCCCGCTGGTGGCAATTTGAATTCGAAGCGAATGATGAAGTTCTCGTACTCATCTTCGGTCAGCAGATCGCCTCCTTTACCCTGCTTGCAAACGACCGAACCATCTTTCACTTCATAATTCTCCACCGCTCCCTTCCAACCGCTGAGGTCCTTGCCGTTAATCAACTCGACAAAGCCATCCGCGTCGCGGGCGGCCAACGTCTTGTTGGCTTCTTCAGCCGGGATCTCGCGGACATAGACATTGCGCCAGCGAATCTCGCTGCCGTGTGTTTGCAGTTGGATTGGCCCCTTGGCGTAAACGGGATCGCGCATGAACCCGTTCGGCATCTTGGGTGCTTCGCCATCTTTTTTGGCTGCGTCCGGTTTTGAATAAGCTACATAGCCGTTCTTCTGATTCGCAAAAAAGTTTTCCAGAGGAGCGCGATCAACTACCACTTCACCATTGAAGACCACCGTCACTTGCTCGCCGATCATCGTCATCTTCAAGCTATTCCATTCGCCCAGCGGCTTGTCCATCTTCTTCAGCGGATCTTTACCAGGCGAACCCTTGCGATTGTTCCACAACCCGCCCGAACCAAGCGCCCTCCCGAGTCCACTTGGATCGGGTTCGGCGGGATCCCAAATCTGAACTTGCGGCGTACCTCGCAGGTACACGCCGCTGTCGCCCTTGGGCAACGCCTTATATTCGAGATGTAATTCAAAATCGGCGTAGTCCTTGTCGCTTGAAAGATAATGCCCATGACCGTCGTTGACCAGTTCGCCGTTTTGAACGCTCCAGTGCGCGTTGATGTGTTCATTGTTCGGTTTGCCATTCTTGTCAAGCAACCCGCCTTCGACCGATTCCTTCTTGTACTTCGCTTGTTCCTCGGCGGACTTCGTCCACAAGTCGCTCGGGTCTTGCGTACTCCAGCCATACCAACCGGATAGATCTTTGCCATTAAACAAAGGCGTAAATCCAGCCGGCGGAGTATTCAATTGAGCTTGAACAGTGCCGCATTGGCCAACCAAGATTGCAGTCGCAATCGCCAAGCAGTAAACGTCGGCGCTTATTCGTTCAAAACTGACTTTCATTTAGATTCTCATTTTTGGGGAGGGGAATTGGTTGCACATGCTATCGCTCTATAATCCCGCCGCAGTTGTTAGATTGCAAGCGTCTTGTTACCCAAAAATGTCCGAATAGGCAGTTTGGGAAGTCTGACGGGTTGTGCTGATTTTTCCACGAATGCTGATCGCACCCGATCCGATGATTATTGCGAGTGGAGAGTGCGCAAGGGATCTGCCGGGTATGCGGTCCGGGCACTCGGTGAAATCAACAGCAGATTCCTTGCAAGGAGCAACGATCATGAGCGGAAATGGATGGAAGTTGACACTGAAGAGTCTCGCAACAGTTGCTGGCATAAGCTTTGCAACTTACTTGAGCGCGCAAGAAGGCAAAATTGCACCTGTGTTAAGCGCCAGCTCCTATGAAACCTACGAGGGCTATGAAGCCACCGAAGAGGGCACCGAAGAGGGCGCCGAAGCTGGGGATAACTATCAAGACGCGAGCGTAATCGATATCCCATCGGTTTTTGAAGATAACAGCAGCGACGTAAAGACAGTGTCATTCCACAAATCCGCCTGTGATTCGGGTTCATGCTGCCCGGCGGTTTGTTGCTTGCCCAAATGGGCCCATCGAACGGGTGGATTTGGGGAAATGCTGTACTTGAGCGCTGGTAATTCCGATTTGATTTATGCCAACGAACAGACAGGACCCGTAGCCGCTGCTTCTCCCACTGGCCCGCTGGGGATCAGCAACATCGGTGAACACGTCGGCTTCCGCGCAGGCTTCACGCTAGCTCGCTCGAACTGCAGCAGCCTCAACGCTAGCTACACACGTTGGGACGGAGCGACAACGAGCATCCTGGAAGCGACCGGTAACAACGTAATTAATTCACAAGTATCACACCCTAGCGTGGCAACCACAGGTGCGGCTAGTCTGAATGCAATCGCTAGACAATCTGCCAATTTCCAATTCGCGGACATGTACTTCCGACGCGTCTGCCGCTCGAGCGATTGCGGAGCGATCAATTGGAATGGCGGCTTGCGTTATGGCAACTTAGAACAGGGCCTATCGGTCGATCAGACCATCTCGGTAGCAACGGGTGTTACGAATGTCACTACGGATATCGACTTCAATGGTTTCGGTATCCTCGGTGGCCTGGATGGCGAGCGTCATAGCGCTTCCTCGGGCTTCTTGGTTTACGGACGGGTTCTTGGAAGTCTACTGGCTGGTAACTGGCAAGCCGATTACCGTCAAACGAATCAATTCGGTGGAGGTGTGATTGCAACTCACTACGAAGACTTCCGCGTGACGCCCGTTGTTGATTCCGAGCTGGGACTTGGATGGCAAAATTGTAGCGGTCGCCTGCGTGTGACCACTGGCTATCTCTTTAGCACTTGGTTCAACGCGGTTACCACACGAGACTACATTCAATCGGTTCGCTCGGCTCAAATGCTGAATATTGACGACAGCTTGACGTTCAGCGGTTTGACACTCCGTACAGAACTTCGCTTCTAATCGCAGAATTTTGTCAACCCACAAAAGCCAAGAGGCAGGTTCATCACCTGCCTCTTTTATTTTGATCTTGCATCCTTGAAGCTATTAGTAGCAAGCACCGCGCCCATTTTTGTTTCCACAATCACGAACTGGTTGCGGGGATGGGTCGGTACCGCTGCAGGGAGCCGGCTGCCGTTCGGTAATTATTCCACTAAAGCGAAACATGATTGTCCTCACATTGGTCCAGCAAATGCTGCTCTAAAGACCAGTTAATGCAACCGAGATCCCAATTCGAACATAGCAACAGCGCAGGAGGTCGTCCTCCACCGAATGGATCAATTGCAGAAAAACCACTAGGAATTCTGATGATGACTCAAAAACCTAAAAAAGACCGGAAACCAGCCCATCCCTCAGAGCCGCGCAAACCAATTGCGGAAGTAACCCAAAAAAACGATTCGCGACGCAGATCCTGAGCAACGAACGAATACCAATGATCGTACCGAGATTCGTGATCAGAATCCACAGAAGCAAGGATACTCCAAGTAGACTGCAAGCGACCGATTTGTTACTTGAATTGTTTGTTTGTCCGTGGATTTCGTGCAGCTCGGGGAGAGCTAGCATGAAGAGGTTCGACTACGCGTACTTGTGCGCAAAATTCCCATTTCTGAATCCAAGAAATCGGACCAACTATGGCGGCTTAATTCTTAAGTTTTGCCACGCACTAGCGGCGCTTCCTTTTCATACTTTCCAACTCCGAATGGTCGCCAATCTGAGCAAAGAAGTCGTCGGCGGCCGCTTGGTACTGAGCTACGTCAGTTGAAGCGGTCGACATCTCGCCTTCACCACTCATACCTCTTCGATTCAACGAGTTGATGACCAGCAGTGCATCCAGTGGAGTCACTGCACGATCACCGCTCGAATCCGCTTTCACTTGGCCAATGGTGAAATACGCACGGATCGGATCGTTGGTCGGTAAGCCTCTGAAATTGTTGAGTACGTTGATCACCATCAGCGCATCCACTGGACTGATCGTCCCGTCACCGTTGATGTCCAGCGGGGAGGGGTGGCGGTGCAGCGGGTTCGTGTCATCGGTGCTCTTGGCAACGGGTGGATCGAAGTTACCAAAGATCGGCAGCGCCAGTTCATCACCGAACTGTGCCGACAGATCATTGCCCAACGGTGCGGGACTGAACGAATCAAACACATTGGCTGGATTCGCATTCACGCGATCAGAAACCCAGAAGAAATACTCACCCGAGTTGCGAGGCAAAGTGCCTTGACGATCCTTGGCCCACAAACCAATGTCATCGATTCCGTCCAAGTTTAAATCCCCAGCCACTGGACGATCCGTAAACCCGCTCAAGCCGCCAAATCGTCCAAGTTGGTCGGCCACGTTCCAAGTGAAATCTGCGTTGCCGTCACGATTGGTATCGAAGATGAACTTGTTCGTGTCATTCACGAATACTGCCAAGTCATCTTTGCCGTCACCGTTGAAGTCACCGACTAGCGGCAAACCATTAAAGTTCGACGCAAACCTCTCACCCACGTCAATTTGGTTGTTGCCGCTGGTATCGAGATACCAGAACGATCCGTCGAACAAACCGATTTCATCGCCAGGATGCGCGGCATTAAAGTTGCCAGCCACAGGCATTCCGTTGACTTGATAGGCAGCCGGCATCAACGATGAAAAATCACCGACGCCATCATCGTTCGTATCCAAGATAAAGCTGTACTTG
>JAYVHC010000069.1:0-3502 GCA_043771575.1 Planctomycetia bacterium | reverse complement strand
TTTTTGGTTGATCCTCCTCTTCGTCTGCATCTTCCTCAATCTCAATGTCGAAGTCATCAATGATGGTCGACTGCTTCCAAGGAATTGCCGAGAGCTTTTGCTTGTCGTTTTCCTCTGCCGCGAGATAGACCTCACCGCAGTCCTTGCACAGTAAGACCTCAAGGACCAACGATTCACAGTGCATGCAACGCTCACGGTGTTGGAAATAGACTGCGCCAAAGGGCCACTGTTCGCTCGTAAGCTGGTCAGTCCGACCCGTGCACTGATTGTTCCAACACGCCCAAACACCTGGTTGCGTCCGCATGAAGAAGTGGCCTCGAAGTGGAAGCAGAGGTTGATCTTTCACCTCTTTAGGTAGAGCCTCACTACAGGCATCCAGAATTCGCAGCGCTTCATGATTCGACACTCCTTCACCGAGCTTCTCACGAATCTCCGCTAACGGCAGAGGTTTTGCGGTAAGCTCGTGCCGCAATGAACGAATTGATGGCACGGCCACCAACCGCTTTCGTCGCGATTCATAGTCACCAAGTGCTTCCAGTTCCGCCTTAGTGGGAAGCGACTTATCGATGACTCCTTTAGATTCGATGTTGGGGGTGACGCGACGTCCGCCAATAACGTCAACTCGCGCGGGGTCGATACCAGCCAAGTCCGCTAGGTACTCTCGCAGATGAGATTCGGATTCTTTTCCACCCATGGTCGCAGATGTTGCAACGAAGTGCACGCTGTTCGCGTCCACTTCAAACGCTTGCATAACTCTTCGGAGCAATAGCGAAACTTCGGCAGCATTCGAACCCAAATAAGTATGGGCCTCATCAAGAACAATCCATCGCAATTTGCCTTTTGAATTGTCAATGATGGGCTGATCCACACTCCTAATTAGCATGTACTCAAGCATCGTGGCGTTCGTTACCAAAATCGGTGGAGTGTTCTCGCGCAATGTGCGACGGCAGAGCACTTCTTCTGGAGTCGCATCTTCTAGAGCCTGTGGAATTCGCTCGGGTGTCGCACCGTTATACAGTGAAAAACGAACGCCACCCTCAAGTCCTGCGGTCCAGGCGGCGAGGCGTTCTCGCTGCGAATTGATGAGGGCATTCAGCGGATAAAGAAACAATGCTCTTACACCATGGAGCGGCCTTCGGTTCTTTGAGTACTCCCGAACCAAGTCATCCAGAATTGGCACCAAGAAACACTCTGTCTTACCGCTAGCTGTGCCAGTGCTGATGATGGCCGAGCGACATGGCTCTGCTTTAAGAGATTTCCAAGCCGCGACTTGGTGCTTGTACGGATGAAGCAATTTTGAGAACCGTCGATCGCGATGTTCCTTGGGCGGGTTATCGAGAAGATCGACAGTTTTGACATGGAGGAAATCTAGATTTGCCAGTGGGTGGGGCTGTGTTTCATATTCGAAAAGCGCCTCAAGTACGGGCTGACCAAGGAAGCTTCCTGGCTTTCCGCCCTCCAGTTCGAATTGCTGTCGCAGATACTCACGAAGAACTTCGAGTGAGGGAGTGCGGTCGGCGATCGTTGCTCGTGCAGCTCTTTGATTCAATTGATCAAATAGTGTCTCAAAATATGGTTCGATCATTTGCTCAGCGACTCCATGATTTCGATCAAATAGTTTGGTTCTGACTTGCATCGTCGGTCTAGCAAGATGCTCATGGCGACCGCATTTGCAATGTCGTACCAATCAGGATCTAGCGCCCGAAGCCGTTTGTATTCGGTAATATCTTTCGAATGGAGACCGTCTCCGTGAACTGCCTTTACTGCGGCGATCCCTGGTCCGTTCAAAACTGCCCATTGATTCTTGAAACTCTCTTCTTTACTAGTTTCGAACATCAATCCCGCAGTCCGCAGGAGATCCCTTTCGTCTTGTGTACAGTCAATACGAAAACTG
Source organism: Planctomycetia bacterium (assembly GCA_043771575.1). Taxonomy (GTDB): domain Bacteria; phylum Planctomycetota; class Planctomycetia; order Pirellulales; family Pirellulaceae; genus Aureliella. The sequence goes on along the minus strand of JAYVHC010000069.1, from coordinate 1,608 downwards.
GGCCAAGTTGATCGCGTATCAAAGCGATCGTGATGAGAAATTAATCTTGTGTGCTCGCGAGTCCTGATATCGAGAGTGAAGCGACCAACGAGTTGGTGTAAATTGTCTGAAAACAGAATTCCAAAACGATTTGAGGCGAACATGGCGAGAATAACGCTCGCCATGTGCGCAGAACGATTCGGCGCTTCTTTTACAAATCGATCGCGTGCCTGTGCGAGCAGCATCTCTACCTGTTCAGCGTCCATGCCATTCTCAACCATTCTTGAATGTGCAAATGCCCAGCACCTTGCCGCGGTCGTGAGCCACGCCTGAATAGGAATTGCCGACCACAAAAATGGGAGTTGCTCAAACCGCCTCCACAGTCTCTCTCGATGCGGATAAAGAATGCCATACCTTGCGGCAGCAAGATGATTTCGAGTTATCGCTGCTACCGCTTCAAAGGTGGTCACAGGTAGCGTCTCACTTGAGTTAACGAAATCGTCAAGCTGCGCCCAATCCGGATGGGCGGGATTCTCTGCAACACTTTTGAAGTAGTCGTCCCATGCCTTCAATCGCGAAGGTTTGTCATATGTGTTCATCACAGACCAGAAAGCTGGCCGAGAACCATCGCCGTTCTCATTGTTGCCCCTCAACTCGGATGCCTTTACGACAATGCGCAATGGTCGGTAGCTGTTTCCGCTTGAATCTTTCGCAAGTACGAGGTAGTAGCCAGGGGCATATTCCGAATGACGGATAAGCCATCTGCCAACCTGTGTCGATGTTATGGAATCAGCGGGCATTTGATCGTTCGGACTTCCCAAAGGAACGATGTTGAGACTGCAGTCTTCGCATAGTCTGGAAGTCGCGGCGGCTAGACCCTTTATGCAAATCTCGGTAGCCTCTTCATCACCGTTCACTTGGGCGAGTGGTTTAATTCGATCGAGTGAGTGCGAATATCTCGCAACTGACAATGTGAACTTTGGACTAAACGCAACGTTTGTACCAATACCGATCTTAAGTTTTCGATCTGGGTCGTCAGAGCAAGCCAATAGTTCCGTTGCGTAGTTGGCAAGGTAGGAAAGTGGAAACTCAAAGACTCCAGGAACGTTGGTCTCACGCATTCGATCGATTAGGAGCGAGCCTTCCGGCCAATAGATAAGCGGAGTACGCTGCTCGGGTTGAATTACCTGTACGGTCAGTCCATCCAAACTATCCGTCGGAATACCGTTTGGGTAATCAACTGGCTGCCCCAAAACATTCAGTATCGAAAACGATGTTGTCGGGCAAACCATAGATACATCGCAAGCATTCCCGTTTTCAAACGTAACCCGAATACAGATAAGCCCCGGCCGATTTCCTACAGCGATGACCTCAAGAATCACCACACCATCTTTACGAGTGGCCGAGGTTTGTATCCTCTCATCACGCTCAACCGCAAGTTTGCACATTCCAAGCCCCAAGATTCGCAAGGTCCCTGTCCCCTGCTTGAGGCCAGGCACGACTTGCAATTCGATGCTTTGCGGCATTACTATCGCTCTAGCTAGTGTCTGTCCGGAAATTGCCTTGGCGTTGATTATGGCGGCGAAAAAGCGCGGAGAACAGCCCGAAGCTGGGTGACTGAGCGACTGG
>JAYVHC010000068.1:0-3785 GCA_043771575.1 Planctomycetia bacterium | reverse complement strand
TGCCAATCAAGCAAGCCGACCAGTATATCCCCTGTTTTGATCTGCGCGTTAGAGGCAGGGCTATTGGGCCTTACAGCTGTGACTTTTAGTCCGCCTTTGTAGCTCGCGTCGATGGCTCGTACCTTGGACGCATCAGCCACATCAAGACGTAATCCGATCAAGTTGAAAGCTGCCTCGGCGCAAGTTGCTGCAGTCACTTTACTCACCGAACTAGATACCAACTGGCTTCGGGCCGTCTGCGTGCCCTTGCTAACGAGCTTCGTTTTGGAGGAAACACCCTCTCGCACAAACTCTAATTCCACTTCACTGTTCGGCGTCATGTCCACAATCGAAAGTTCATATTCCAAGCGGTTCTTGACAGCTTGGCCGTTCATCTTCGTCACAATATCACCGCGACCAAGATCTTTATTTCCACTTGCGGATACAATTCTCAGGCGTGATTTGCCTTCAACGTAAACCGTTTCAACTTCTAGCGAATTGTCAAATTTGTTTCGTCGGTGATTTGCCACCATGCGGGCAGCGATATCAATGGCTCGGTCAACTGGAATCGCAAAACCAATCCCCTGCGCACCAATTCGCACGGCGGCGTTGATACCAATCATCTCTCCGTCAGAATTCAAGAGCGGCCCGCCTGAGTTGCCTGGATTGATGCTGGCATCAGTCTGTATCAAGTCTGGGTATTCTTGAACTCCGTTGACGGGAATGTCTCGATGCAGTGCGCTTATGATCCCCTCCGTTACGGTATGGTGGTAACCGTAAGGATTGCCAATCGCAATCACAGGTTCACCGCGCATCAAATCCGACGAAGTACCACAGCGAACGATAGGTAGTTTTCGTTTCGAATCGACTTTGATCAGAGCAAGATCCGTTTCCGCGTCTCGATCGATCAAACGCCCTATCAATTGCGTGCCATCATGCAATGTGACTTCGATTTTCGAAACATCTTGCACAACATGCTGGTTCGTGAGAATGTATCCGCGCGAGTCGATGATGACTCCCGCGCCCATTCCGTTGACCAGTTGGCCTTCGTTGCCGCCGCTCGGGGCCGCAGGTTTGTTACCTTCAATGTTGACAACAGCAGGCTCTGCTTGCTGGATCGCTAGCACAGTTGCGGTGTAACGCATTGAAATTGGACCGTCAGCCCTGACGGATTGACCGCTGAGGGACAGACCAGTTCCAAGTCCGAGGTGCAAAACTAGTAGTCGCCACGAGCGGCTCTTCTTCGACAGCGTCATCAAGACCCTTCCGAGGCGGGAATCTTCGGTTGGGAACATGCTGCGTTCTGGGTCGAACGCAACATGCCACAAGCCGAGCACAACTCTGTGCCCGGTACGCAGGTTGAATCGGTTGACATGTTAGGGGCGCTTGATCCACTATTTTGCTGTCAGCAATCGCTACCCAATTTAACATTCTCGCGGGCTAGGTAATTTATCCGGCTTGCGGAAGAAATGTCGCTAGCGACCGATTCGCTTCAGCCGACGAAAGCCAACAGAGGGTTTGAACAAGTGCTTTGCTCATTGCGACTTATGACGAAAGTCGCTACTTCAACTGCGGTCCAGACTGTTCTTCCAGCCCCTGAATATAATGCCGAAGTCGTTCCAATTCGTCCGTCGTGTCCTTTAGCCTCAACATCAACTCAACCCGCTTGAGCAATTCCAGTTTGTTTACCGGCTTCGAAAGGAAGTCGTCCGTGCCTGCTTTCACCGCCCGCTCGATGTCACCCAACTCATTCAGTGCCGTAACCATCAGCACCATGATTTTAGAGAGTTGAGGATCATCTTTCAATTTTCGGCAAACCTCAAAACCACTCAGCTTCGGCATCATCACATCGAGCAGAATTAAGTCGGGCTGAAACAACTTCGCCTTGTCGAGCGTATCTTGACCATCCACAGCCAACTCGATGTCGCAGTCGACCTGCGCCAGATAGGCTTCGAGCAATTCGCGATTGGCAGCATTGTCGTCAGCGATCAAAATTCGACTATTTCCACTCACGTCATTTCCTTATTCAAGCGTCCTGTCCCAACTTCTGGAGATCACCGTCCAGTCTGCACCATTAAACACTCTCTAGCGCCGCGGCCGGTACCGGGAAGTTCAGACACATACCACGCACTTCTTCACGAATTGATCCCAGCAGTTTCATGTCATCGGGGTTCCGCAAGGCTTGCGAAATCCAAGTTCCGATCTGCTTCATTTCGGTAATTCCCATTCCGCGTGTGGTCAGAGCAGGCGTGCCGATGCGAATACCGCTTGGATCCATCGGCTTGCGAGTATCGAACGGAATCATGTTCATATTGACCGTGATGCCGCACGCATCGAGAGATTTTTCAGCTTGCTTTCCACCCAATCCAATACTCGACACGTCGACCAACATCAAGTGGTTGTCCGTGCCGCCACTGATCAAGCGTAAGCCAGCACTCGAAAGGGACTCGGCGAGCGTCTTAGCATTCTTTACCACTGCAGCGCCGTAGCGGCGGAAGTCCTCGGTCAAAGCCTCACCGAAGCAGACCGCTTTGCCAGCAACGACATGCATTAGCGGTCCGCCCTGTAAGCCCGGGAACACCGCGCTGTTGATTGACTTGATATGCTCTTGTTTGCACAGCACAATTCCCGATCGCGGTCCTCGCAACGTCTTATGAGTAGTTGAGGTCACGTAGTCTGCGACAGGCAATGGGTTGTCATGCACACCGGCCGCTACCAAGCCGGCGTAATGAGCCATATCAACCATTAGTTTCGCGCCGACTTCTTGAGCGATCTGGGCAAAGCGAGCATGCTGGATTTCTCGGGGATAAGCGCTTGCTCCGGCCACAATCAACTTGGGTTTGTGTTCTTGAGCCAGTCTGGCCACTTGATCGAAATCGATGCGATGTGTCTGCGGATCGACGCCGTAGGGAATAAAGTGATAGAGCTTGCCTGAAATATTCAAGTGCATACCGTGCGTCAGATGGCCACCCTGTGCCAAATCGAGACCTAGCACCGTGTCGCCCAGTTGCAGACATGAAAGGTACACCGCCATATTGGCTTGAGATCCGCTGTGGGGTTGCACGTTGGCCGCTTCGGCACCGAACAATCGGCAAACACGATCGATCGCAATCCGCTTGATCGTATCCACATGCTCGCAACCCCCGTAGTAGCGTCGCCCAGGATACCCTTCAGCGTATTTGTTCGTCAGCACACTGCCGACCGCCTGCATCACGGCGGGTGAAGTGTAATTTTCGCTGGCAATCATTTCGAGCCCGTCCAGCTGACGTTGATACTCAGCGTCCAGGGCAGCGGCGATTTCAGGGTCCTGAGAGGCAAGTAGGTTCATAGTGGTGCTGGTTCGAAGGAAAGCTGGTAGCGACAATTGGCCAAGCCACGTGCGGTTGGGACTGTAGATTCTCGGCTGATTAGGTCTGCTCGTCAACGACCGGGAAAACTAGCCAATTTCAACAGACGGACCCTTTTTCGGACAGGCTCTAAGCTTAGTAACCACCGAGAAAGCAATCGCACGCGTTGGCAATTAGGCGGCGAAAAAAGAATAAGTATCCGATTCATGGGCGTGCCACCCGAAGTCTAGCGATCCGGACACTTATTGTTTTGCGCCGCCTTAGGTTGTGCGATTTGTCACTGCCCTTTTGGGTGACGAAAAACGACGATTTTCAATTGTCAAGAATTTGCTGACGGGTTAGTCGCCCCATTTGGACGCGCTCCTCGACGAGTCGCGGTCAATCGAAAAAGTTGCGGTCAAACGATCAACCGTGTGGATCGTCGAGGATAATTTTCAATCGTTCTTGAAAGTGGCTGGG
>JAYVHC010000067.1:0-3291 GCA_043771575.1 Planctomycetia bacterium | reverse complement strand
TGCGCAACCAAGATAAAAACCGGGAACGCCGCTGTGAATTCAGTTCTTTGGTCTTGGATAAATTATTGCTACTCACGATGACCCTCTTGTCCAAATGAAAGGTAAATAAAAATCCCCTAAAGTGGTGGATTTCGTTTAGTCCTGTCCCTACAAACGCAACTGCGATGGATAAACGGCTAGTGCTAGCAAGTGGTGGGGCGTCGCCAAGCTAGCGTATGGTTACTTGTCCTAAAGCCAATCTGCGGTTTTGGTTTGCTGCAGGGTGTACAAAATTTGGCGAACTAATGACATACATCTAGTCAGCAAAAGAAAGACTTGCAACAAATAAAACCGGCATTTCGCTAATTTTCAAAAAATTCTTGGCGGAAAACCGCCCGAATAGAAACCCGCGTACCTCGCAGCGGTTGAAACTGCGGTTTACCGCGTGTTTTTTATGTAGGAAACGACAGCTTGAGACTTGAACATAGAGTGAAACCCGTTTGCCAATCTCGTCGCCTTACTATAGTTAGCGACCCGGTAAAACCAAAATGTTAGCCGCCTTGCGTGGCAGTCCTCACGCGGTTGTTCGACTTAGTGTTTTGCTTGGACGACCTGCAAATGGAGATTTACCCCGTAGCAGCGGATCTCCGAGAGGCTGAATTGTCCGCGTTGGAGCTAAGCTTAATTGTCCGCCTCGGAGATGCGGACCTACGTGGTTAAAACTCCGGGAACGTCTTGCTGATTTTGGGTGCTGCTGGTAGATTCCGAGCTTCCAAAAATTTGGTTTGCGGCGCAAAGGTCGGGTCAACTCACCGGCGTTTGCTTGAGGCAATACACCTCAATCCGGGCTGCGAATACCGAAACAACCCTGTTTTCAGTACTTTTGAGGTTCCAAATGTCGTCTCCGTCCTCGTCCACCGTGCGTCGCGCACCTACGGCCAAGAGCCGCGCTCGCAAACGTTCACGCATCCGCTCACGGACAAAGAAAAAAGATCCGTTGTTTGTCGATGGCAAACGTCCACGACCCATGTTCGTGGACTACAAGGACGTTGAACTGCTCCGCAAACTGGTGAATCGTCACGGCCGCATTGTGGGTCGTCGCAAAACCGGTTGCTCGGCTGTCAGCCAACACGCAATCACCGCCGCGATCAAGCGCGCTCGCTTTATGGCTTTGTTGCCTTACATAGGTGAGTAAGTTTTAGGTTGCTTCGGGAGGCAGGAGCCTCCAGTTCGTGCGTTCCCAGGCTGGAACCTGGGAACGAGCGTTTTTCTGCTGGCGTTCAGCGAGAAGAGTCATTTTTTTGCACATTGCCGAATCGAGTCTTCATTTGGCTGGGCTTGATTTACGCAGGGCGTTTTCATGGAGTTGAAGAAGTTCGTCACTGCGTTGGAATGCCTTGCAGTGTCTGCGGAGCAAGCGTTCGCCGACGCAAAATCGCACGATGACTTCGAAGCCGCGCGAGTGCAGTTTGTCGGTGCTCGAAGCGGCCAGATGAAAGCGATCCAAAAGGAACTCGGGTCCGTTCCCTCGGAGTTTCGCCCCGCAGCCGGTAAGAAACTCAACGAAGTCAAGAATCGCATCCAAACCGCGCTCGATGCTTCCCAGACTCGCATTGACAGTGGCGTCGCGAGCGAGAAACCCTCTGGACCGATCTTAGATCCGACATTGCCCGGAACACGTCGCCATCTGGGCCATATCCATCCGATCACGCAAACGATTGAGCATCTCAAAGAGATCATGGGACGGCTTGGGTTTGCAGTCGTCGAAGGCCCTGAAGTTGAAGACACGTGGCACAACTTCATCGCCCTGAACATTCCAGAAGATCACCCGGCACGCGATCCATTGGATAATTTCTACTTGAGCGTCGCAGGCAAATCGTCGATCGATATCAATGCCGAAGAAGCCCGTTTGTTGCGCAGCCAAACCAGCACGGTGCAAATTCGTGTGATGGAGTCGACTCCACCTCCGGTCCGCATCATTTCCCTCGGTCGCGTCTATCGTCCGGATCCCGCGGATGCAACTCATTTCCCCATGTTTCACCAGATGGAAGGTCTGTGGATCGAGCGCGGCGTGACCATGGCCCAGCTGAAAAGCGTGTTGCGGATGTTCGCGACCAGCTATCTCGGTGGCGATGTAACGATTCGTTTTCGTCCGAGTTTTTTTCCCTTCACTGAACCGAGCGTTGAGGCGGACTTTTTATGGAATGATCAGTGGATCGAATTCGGTGGCGCAGGCATGGTCGATCCGAATGTCCTGCAAGCGGTCGGTTACGATCCAGAAGACGTCACAGGTTTCGCATTTGGTTTGGGCGTTGAACGACTGTGTATGCGACGCCACGGAGTGATGGACATTCGCGATTTGTATCGCAACGATCTCCGCTTCCTACATCAATTCTAAACTCATCCGTAAGGCAACTGTGCGATGCTTGTTTGCTGGGAGTGGCTCTCGCAATACGTAAATCTGACAACTCATCCAGACACATTGGCGCATCGATTCGCGATGTCCGGACTGAATCACGAATCGACGACACATGCCGGACAAGACACGGTCATCGATCTCGAAGTCACCAGCAATCGGGGCGATTGCTTGGGCCACATCGGCATCGCCCGTGAAGCCTCAGTTTTGCTCAGCACGCCACTTCGCATTCCCAACCCACAACCCAAAGCGAATGGCGCGCCTGTCAGCGAGTTGCTACAAATTGAAAACCAATTTGGCGCGGGCTGTTTGCGCTACACGGCGCGTGTCATTCGCGGAGTGAAAATTGGTCGCAGTCCCGCCTGGTTAGCTCGTCGACTGGCCGCGATCGGTCTCAAGTCAGTGAACAATGTCGTCGACGTCACCAATTACGTGATGATGGAGTGCGGCCAGCCGCTGCACGCCTTCGACCTCGATCACATTCGCGGCGGCAAGATTATCGTCCGAGCTGCATTGCAGAACGAAAAATTCTTGGCGATCGATCATCACACCTATGAACTCGACGAGCGGATGGTAGTCATCGCAGACGCCGAACGCGCTGTGGCGCTCGGCGGTGTGATGGGTGGCGCTGATAGCGAAGTCTCGGAGACCACCACAGATCTGCTCATCGAGTCGGCCGCTTTCGAGCCATTGCTCATTCGCCGCGCGGCTCGCAAACTGAAACTGCAAAGCCCTTCGTCCTATCGCTTCGAACGCCGACCCGATCCAGCCGGTCTCGACTGGGCGAGCCGCCGCTGTTGCGAACTGATTCTTGAAATTGCCGGCGGCACATTGTGCGCAGGATTTATTGACACTGCTGCTGATCCACCACCGCGCGAAGAGATTCGATTTCGACT
>JAYVHC010000066.1:0-5020 GCA_043771575.1 Planctomycetia bacterium | reverse complement strand
CTCGATACAAGCCATCTTCTTTGATCTCAAGTTTGCCAAGTATATCTGCAGAACCTGCGTCATAGGGCGGGCCATCATAGGCATATCCGTTACTAGAAGGCTTCATTGGGCTAACGATATCGCTGAACTCAGCGACGTCCGACCACGTCTGCGCTGGGCCTTCGCCTATTGCATGCTGCACCAGCAGCGAAGCATCGGTGGGCAATCCAAGCCGCTCGGATGCCAATTCGATCCACCATACATCACCTTTCTTCGCCGAGAATTCAAAGCTGTCTACATCAGCGGCCGGATAAAAGCTGGCCGCTATGTCGCAAGGCAAAGCAATCTTCTGCGATTGCGTTGGTCCATTTGGCTCGACTTCGGCAAGCGATGCTTTTTCCGCGAGCCCTGTGGGCGGCCAAGAAAACGAGCTAACCGACTTGGTTGACGCAAATTGAGGCAGCGGCGCATCGGCAGGAATTTGTTGCAATGACAATCGATAGAAAAACTCGCTGCCACCTCGGAAAGTCAGCTCGTGAACTTTGATCACATAAGTAGCATCCGTTGGGGCCGTGAAATCGAGCACACCGCCGCGCCGTTCGGCCACAAGGTCTTGACCATTTGCATCCGCCAAAATCAATACCGCATCCAACTTCGAATCGATCCCTTTTGCGGCGCAGTTAATGATATAGCGTGTACCCTGCTTTGCAGCAAATCGATAGTGATCCACCGACTTTGCAGTCATGACACCATTACAAATAGAATTGACGGCAAGTTCCATCGCCGTGGCCACTTTCGTGTTCGGCGATTTCTGAATCACTTCGGGAAAAGTATCCACCGAGAAGACTCGCGACGACGAGATTCCGAGCCGCGTCATCACGCGCGCCTCGTAAATACCCGGCGGACAATCGGCAGCGATGGCGACCAGGTACTTGTTTGTTTCAGGCTTGCCAGAAGCGTCCAGCTTTCGCGTCGCCTTCAAACGCGTGTCTGAAAAGTACAGCTCGTCGACATCTTCAATGTTCTCGCCGCTGATCCCCATCTCCACTTGCGAGCCAACGGTGCCGCCCATAGGCATTGTCGTCAACAGCCGCGGCGCGGGTAAGCAAACGGATTGTGCACACGTCTGGCTGGCGGATTGCACTAACAATCCCGTGACCATCGCGCCCATCAATCCGTAATTGAATCTCTTCTTAAGCATCTTCGTTGCTTTGCTCATATATCCCAACCTGCATTCTGACACTAAAGCAGACAGGCCGGCAGCCTAGACTACTGGTTAGTGATTGAATAAAAACTCTTTCGTATTGATCAAAGCCCAAATCAAATCTTGCATGTTCAGTCGATCCGATTGTGCGCTGTCAAGCGGTTTTCCGGCTGCATCGGTGCGAACTTCAGCGAGGTACTCGAGTGCGATCTGCAGTTCGTTCTCGCGAGGCTCACGGGCAAAAGCTGCTCGATAAAGTTCACGCACTTTCTCCTCCGCCGGGCGTTCCTCCTTCGCCAGCCGATCGGCGCGGCCGTTCTGCTGATTTAGCTTGGCTTTCACATCGCCAGCGTTGATCAGATGGAGACTTTGTGCCAGGCTCGACGATTGCACGCGTTCGCATTCGCAAACACTCTCACTCTCCGGCCGCCCAAACACTTTCAAAAACGGGGACGCTCGGTTATAGCTATTATCAGGTAGAGCTATCGCTCGCGTTCCAGTTGGCAAATTGGGAAAGTCGGTCTGCGACTCTGTCACTGCGTCGATTGCGTCTAATAGCATTTCGGCTTGCAGGCGCCGCGGATAATAACGCGAGTAATTCTGTCGGTCCGCGATGTTGTACTGATTTGGCGTCGAACTCAGTTGATAAGCGTTCGATTGCGTGATGACTCGGACCAGTGACTTTAAATCAAAACTGCTATCGATGAAGTGCTTTTCAAGTGCCGCCAATAATTCCGGATTGGTGGCAGGGTTCGTATCGCGAATGTCGTCTTCGGGCTCGACCAGCCCGCGCTGCAAAAAGTGCTTCCAATAGCGATTTACCAGCGCTTTCGCAAAGAAAGGGTTCGCTTTCGATGCCATCCAATCGACCAGCTTCAAACGAGGATCTTCATCGGCCGCGATCGCTGGAATCGGATCGCCAAGTGCCGCAGGCTTTAAGGCGGCACCCGTCTTGATATTCTTGGCCGTAGCGATTCCGCGTTTGTGAAAGATCAAGTCTTCGCCACGGGTATTCGATGGCTTGCGTCCAACCTGACTAAAGAAGGCCGACAAACTGTAGTAATCGTCTTGGCTCCAGCGTTCGAACGGGTGATGATGACATTGGGCGCATTGCATGCGCACGCCAAGAAACAATTGGGCGACATCTTCTAGTTGCTCTTTGGGCTCCTTGACACGTTTGTACCAAGCTACGGCTGGGTTGCCGATCACGGTTCCCGTAGCGGCCAACAGTTCACGCACCAGTTGATCATAGGGTTTGTTTGCCAACAGACTGTCACGTATCCAAGCATGAAATGCGAAATTCGATTTCAGATCGCTGGCATCGTCACGTCGATTTTTGAGAAGCGCTGTCCACTTGTTCGCAAAATAATCAGCGTAATCGGGGCTACGCAGCAAAGCGTCGATGACTTGATCACGTTTATTCGTTTCTCGACTGAGGAAAAATGCAGTCGCTTCCTCCTGCGTTGGCAAGCGGCCCGCGATATCCAGCGTTACGCGCCGCAGGAACGTTGCATCGTCGCAAACGGGCGACGGAGGGACCCCAATCGCTTTCAAGTTCGCGAATACAAAATCGTCAACGAAGTTCTTGCTGGGCGGCAGACTATCAACGGTGGCAGCCATTCGAACTGACGCATTGTAAACAGCGACTCGTCCCTGATAGCGCAACATGATCGCCGCCTTACCCGGTATGTCAGAAAAGTGGACGAGACCACTTCCGTTGACTTCCGCCATTGCGCGGTCATTGGCTTCATAGAGAGCCAAATCGGTCACTTCGCGTTGGCTGCCGTCGGAGTAGCTCGCGACAGCGGTCAATTGCTGGGTTTCATTTGGATTGACGGAACCTTCGCGAGGGACAACTTCGAATGCAATTAATTTCGGCGCCGAATCGCCGTCGTAATTCGCACCTTGGCGAATCCAGCTGAGCAGCAAATCGTAACTCTTCGAATTCGGCTCCAAACGCACGCCCCCGCCATGCGGTACGATTCCGGTCGCTTTCAACAGCAGCAAACTCTGCTCGGGCGACGCAGGAAACAACCGCCGCCCGCGACCTTCGTTGACTAAGTGCTCAAAATCCTCTTGGGGTTCGAATCCGAGCAACGAGAACTGAAATCCATTCTGCCCGCTGCCCGCCTTGGCATGACAAACGCCCGTGTTACAGCCCGATTTAGTCAATAACGGGACGACGTCATTTACAAAGCTAACTCGCCCGCTCGGCTCCGTCGCGATAACGCTACTTCTAAGCCCATGTACCGAACACGACGCTAGCAGTGCAATGATCAGCTGGAACAGAGCGCGGCAAATCGTTTTGCGACGAATAACATCGGCCATACCGAAACCGCTATATAGTAAGGTGGGAGGAGTGAGGCGATGGAAGTCGCCATTGAGGTGGGGCCCGTTAGGGTGTACCTCTATTGTATTACCCCAGACCCTACAGTGTCTATCACGGAATTGGCAGGAACGGCGTTTTTGCGAAGTGTTTGATGCAATCTTTGTGATTTTTATCGAACCGAGATGCTGGCGTTCGGCGAGGAGTGTCAGATTTCGTCATTTTTTTCCGGATTCTTGAAGTTTCTTGGTGATGGAAGCATCTAATAAGCAGCCAATGCCCTTTCGGCAGCGATGGGCTGGTACGCAGGCCAAAAGTGGGAGTCTCGATGCCAATAGACGCGCGCTGCATACAGCTCGCTCGCCACGGAGACCGAGACGCACAGCGGGTCATTTATGAATCGTTGGTCGCTCGCGTTCATCGTTTGGTGCTGCGCATCGTCGGGCCCTCAGATGCGGAAGACGTTACCCAGAATGCGTTTTTGCACCTATTCGCTAAGCTGTCGTCGTTTAGGCACGAGTCGGAATTTGCTACGTGGGCTCATCGGCTCGCAGTTAACGAGGCGTTGCAGCATGTGCGGCGGGTGCGTCGCCACGTAACCATGCAGTTAACGCCAGTAGATGCGATACAGGTTTGTCGCCATGCGTCGTGCGATCAAGCTGCAGATTTGAAAGAGTTGCTTGAAAAAGCGATGTCACGAATCGATCGAGAGCAGCAATTAGTTTTGGAGCTGAGGGAAATGGAGCAAATGTCCTACTCTCAAATCGCGGATGTTTTAGGAATTTCTGAAGGGACTGTCGGTTCGAGACTCAATCGTGCTCGACGTGAACTTCGTGAACACTTGCTCGCGTTGGGCTGGGAGGGTTGAAAGTGAACTGCGAAATCGTAAGAGCTCGGCTTTCTGAATATTATGACGGTGAATTGGATCCGATGTCGATCGCGAAGTTTCAAGCGCACTTAGCGAACTGCGAAGTGTGCGAGTGCGAACTGAGCAATTTTTCGACAATGAGCGAAATGCTTAGGTCTGCGGACTCGTTGGCTAGTTCAGCCTATCCAGCACCATCGAGTTGGGAGTTGTTCTCCACACGCCTGGTCGCTCCCCAACCAACAACATTCCTAGTTCCGGCTTTCAATGTTCATCCTAAGCTTGCAATCATCGGGGCTTTCGCACTCGTGGCATCAGTTGCGTTAATGGTTAGCCTCAATACTCGCATGCCTCCCGGCGCAGCCGATCACAACCACGAACACTCCCATTTGGGCGCTATTGATATTGCTATCGATTTCGAAGAACTGCTCGGCGACCCAATGAGGAAACCGGCGGATGTGTTCACCGCGCTGAGCAAGAGATTCGAAGGCCGGCCAGCTGCTATCGACGAATCTGAATCCCTGTTGGGCTACAGACCAGCCATCACGCAGGCCTTGCCTAGCGACGTCAGGTTGATTTCAAACCACATCCTCAAGCTACCGCAGTGCAATTGCGCTGTGGGTACATGCAGTTGTGGACCAACAGG